>SKZJ01000143.1 GCA_007127425.1 Wenzhouxiangella sp. | reverse complement strand
TGGCCCATGACGGACGAAGCCTGCGTCGCCTGTTGCCGGCTGCCGACGAGGCGGCCCGCGATCGGCGCGTGGCCTCGGTGTGTGGTGACGAGTTCCTCGCCCAGGCCATTCGTTTCGACAGTGACCATGCCGGGATGCGACTGGCCGGCTGGATTGCACGCCCGAGTTTTTCGCGCAGCCAGGCCGACCTGCAGTTCTTTTTCGTCAATGGCCGCCTGGTGCGTGATCGCCTGGTGGCGCATGCCGTGCGCCAGGCCTACCGCGACGTGCTGTTTCATGGCCGGCACCCGGCCTTCGTGCTGATGCTGGAGCTCGATCCGGCACGCGTCGACGTCAACGTCCATCCGCAGAAAACCGAGGTGCGTTTCCGCGACGGCCGCCTGGTGCACGACTTCCTGTTTTCGACCATTCACTCGCAGCTTTCCGGCACGCGGCCGGGCAGCAGTGCCGGCTCTCCGGCGCAGATGGCCGGGATCTCGGGGACTGGTCGCGAGTTCGTCGGTGCCGGCGTACAGCAACAGACGGGGCTGGGCCTGGGTGTGGCCGAGTCGGTGGCGCGTTACGCCGAGCTGGGCCGCACACCTTCCATGCAGCCGGTGCCTGAAGGGGAGAGCGACCGCGGCATGCCGCCGCTGGGCTTTGCCGTGGCCCAGATTCATGGGGTGTTTGTGCTGGCGGAAAATGCCCATGGCCTGGTGGTCGTCGACATGCATGCCGCCCATGAGCGCATCGTCTACGAGCGGCTCAAGCAGTCGTGGAGCGAGGACCGGGTGCGTTCGCAGCGGCTCCTGGTGCCGGAGAAGATTGCGGTGTCGCGTCGCGAGGCCCTGGCGCTTGAAAACCATGTTGGGGAAATGGCCCGGATTGGATTTGAACTGGATCTGGCCGGTCCCGAAGCGGTGTTGATCCGTGCCGTGCCCAGCATGCTGGCGCGTGCCGACAGCCAGAAGCTGGTGCGCGACGTGCTGGCCGACCTGGTCGAGCTCGGTGACAGTCGTCGCGTCGAGACGGTGATCGACGAGATGCTCTCGACCATCGCCTGTCACGGCTCGGTGCGGGCCAACCGGATCCTGAATATCGAGGAAATGAATGCGCTGCTGCGTGACATGGAGCGGACCGAACGCTCCGACCAGTGCAATCACGGTCGTCCGACCTGGGTGCAGCTGGACATGAAATCACTCGACCGGCTGTTCCTGCGCGGCCAATGATCGAAAGAGCGGCCGATCGCTTGCCGCCGGCGGTCCTGCTCATGGGTCCGACCGCAGCGGGCAAGACCGAGGTGGCCATGGCGCTGGCGCAGCGCATGCCGGTTTCGCTGATCAGCGTCGACTCGGCCCAGGTCTACCGTGGACTGGACATCGGCTCGGCCAAGCCGGATGCGGAGACGCTCAACCGGTTTCCGCATGCGCTGATCGATATCCGCGAACCGGAACAGACCTACTCGGCTGCAGACTTTGCCGCCGATGCCGGCGTTGCCATCCGCGCCGCACACGAGGATGGTCGGCTGCCGGTGCTTGTGGGCGGCACCACGATGTATTTTCGTGCCCTGGTCTATGGACTGGATCCCATGCCCTCGGCCGATCCCGCAATGCGCGCCGTGATCGCGGAAGAAGCCAGACAGCGTGGCTGGCCAGCCTTGCATGCCGAGCTGTCCGATAAGGATCCCGTCGCGGCCGGGCGTATTCGCCCCAACGATCCGCAGCGCATCCAGCGTGCTCTTGAGATCCTGCGCCTGACCGGGCGCGGGCCCAGCACCTTTCACCGCGACAACCGCATCCCGCGACTCGACAGCCTGCGCCTTGTGCTGACTGCATCCGACCGTCATGTACTGCATGACAGGATCGGGCAACGGTTTCAAACGATGCTGGAGGCGGGCCTGGTCGATGAAGTCGCCGGCTTGCGTCGCCGGCCCGGGCTAACGCTGGATCATCCTTCGATGCGCAGCGTCGGGTATCGCCAGGTGTGGCAGTGCCTGGATGGTGAATTCGACCTTGAACAGGCGCGCCGACGGGCGACGGCGGCCACGCGTCAACTGGCCAAGCGGCAGTTGACCTCGCTCAGGCAATTCCAGCGCACCCTCTGGTATGATCCCGGGCGAAAGCGTACAATTGACTTGATTTTCAGGCAGGTAGGTGAATTTGAAAAACGGGTGGGAAAGTGCTGATGCGGTTGCTCGATGCCGTTGCTTCATCGTTGCCTGTTTGTCGAACATCGACCCAAAAACATAAAGATAAATACACAATAAATACAATTCAAACAAAAGGAGAAGCACGATGTCCAAGGGTCAATCACTTCAGGATCCGTTTCTCAATGCGCTCAGGCGCGAACGGGTGCCGGTCTCGATCTTTTTGGTCAACGGTATAAAGCTTCAGGGCCAGATCGAGTCGTTCGACAATTTTGTGGTCTTGCTGAAGAATTCCGTCAGCCAGATGATATACAAGCACGCTATCTCCACCGTTGTGCCAGCGCGCAATGTGCGGTTCGGAGATGACGAGGAGGATCAACAGCCCTGATCGAGGATTTCACTCCCGCCACCGGCGGTCAAGGCAGCCGCGCATTGCTGCTGCATCCGGTGTTCGAGCCAGTTCACGATGAAGAGTCGCGCCTGGAGTTTCGTTTGCTCGCACAGTCGGCCGACCTGGATGTGGTCGCCGAGCTGATCGCCCCGCGCAGTTCACCCGACCCGAAGTACCTGGTCGGTTCGGGCAAGGTCGATGAGGTGCGTGCCGAGGTTGTCGAGCATGACGTCGACGTGGTGCTGGTCAATGCCCGGCTCACGCCGGTGCAGGAGCGCAACCTTGCCCGTGCCCTCAAGTGCAATGTACTGGACCGGACCACCCTGATCCTCGATATCTTCGCCCAGCGTGCGCGCTCGCATGAAGGCAAGTTGCAGGTCGAGCTGGCGCAGCTCAGGCACCTGTCGACCCGGCTGGTACGCGGCTGGACTCACCTGGAGCGTCAGCGCGGCGGTATCGGCATGCGCGGTCCCGGTGAAACCCAGCTTGAAACCGACCGCCGCCTGCTCGCAACCCGGATTCGACAGCTCACCGCCCGGCTCGACAAGGTGCAGCAGCGTCGCGACCAGGGGCGGCGGGCACGTCAGCGCGGCGATGTACCGCTGGTCGCGCTGGTCGGGTACACCAATGCCGGCAAGTCGACCTTGTTCAACCGGATCACCTCAGGCGAAGTCATGGCGCGCGACCAGTTGTTCGCCACCCTCGATCCGACGGTCAGGCGCATCGATTCGCTCAACGGCTCGACGGTACTGCTGTCCGATACCGTCGGATTTATCCGAGACTTGCCGCACGAACTGGTGGCCGCGTTCCGCTCCACGCTGGAGGAAACACTGTCGGCGAGCCTGGTGGTGCATGTGATCGACGCAGCAGACGGTGATCGGCTGCAGCAGCAGGCCACGGTCGAGGAAGTGATCGATGATATCGGCGCCGGCGATCTGCCCTCGCTCAAGGTGTTCAACAAGGTTGACCTTGTCGATCGTGACCCCGGTATCGAACGCGATGAGCACGGCCAGGTCAGTGCCGTGTGGCTGTCGGCCGAGAGCGGGGCCGGGCTGGATTTGCTGGACACTGCATTGACCGAACGGCTGGCCGAGGGCCGAATTCGTCGCTGGATCCACCTGCCGGCCCAGCGCCAGCGCCTGCGCGCCCGGTTGTTCGAGCTCGGCGTGGTGCGCGAGGAAGAAGTCGACGCCGATGGGTCCAGTCGCCTGGATGTCGATCTCGACCTGCGTGACGTCCGTCGTCTGACCCGTCTTGACGGTGCGGACGGTAAACTGGCGGAGCAACTCCTGTTAAACTAGTAAGTTCGGTCGGAGCATTGTTGACAGTGCCCGCAGGATGGCGCGATTTCCCGCATCGGGGCCGCCGGAGCGACCGGATTACGTTCACGATTCTGTAGAAACGGAGAAATCAATCAATGCCCTGGAATGAACCCGGACGCGGCGGCGGCAATGGCGGCGGTCGCGACCCCTGGAAGGGGGGTGACGGCCAGCAGCCGCCCGATCTAGATGAAGTCTTTGCCAACGTGCAGCGACGCCTGAAGAGAATCATGGGCGGTGGCGGCGGCAGTGACAGTGGCGGCAGCGGTTCCGGCAGTGGCGGCTCGATTGCGGGCATCGTTTTGCTGGTTGCCGTCCTCGCCGTCATCTGGATCGTGTGGAACTCAGTCCACATTGTCGATGAGTCCGAGCGCGGCGTAGTGCTGCGATTCGGTGAGTACAACCGCACGCTCGCGCCGGGTCTCAATATCACCTGGCCGAATCCCATCGAACAGGTCACGAAAATCAACGTCAGCGAGGTGCGTTCACTGGAGAACCGTGCCCGCATGCTGACCGGTGACGAAAACCTGATCGAAGTCGCGTTTGCCGTGCAGTACCGGATCATCGAACCGGAGAATTTCCTGTTCAACGTGCAGTTTCCGGAAGATTCGCTGGCTCATGCCGCCGACAGTTCGCTGCGTGAAATCATCGGTACCAACAACATGGATTTCATCCTCGAGATCGGTCGTGGCCAGATTGCACTGGATGCCCAGGACTTGCTGATCGAGATCGTCGACCGCTACGAGTCTGGCATCGAGCTGACCTCGTTCAACCTTCAGGAAGTCCGACCGCCCTCGCAGGTCCGTTCGGCTTTCGACGACGTTGTGCGGGCACGTGAAGATCAGATTCGGTTTGCCAACGAGGCCCAGGCGTATGCCAACCAGGAAGTGCCGGAAGCCCGAGGTCGGGCTGCGCGTGTGCTCGAGGAAGCCCAGGGCTACCGGGATGCCCGCATCGCACAGGCGACCGGTGAATCCGATCGTTTCATCGCGATTTACGAAGAGTATGCGAGGTCCCCGGAAGTGACGCGACAGCGTCTCTACCTGGAAACGCTTGAACAAGTCTACGGCCGCTCGGCCAAGGTGCTGATGGACGTGTCCGATTCCAACCAGATGATCTACCTGCCGCTCGACAAGATCCGCGACGGTTCCCCTGCGCTTCGGGCGCCGGCGCCGTTGATGACGCCGCAGGAGCAGCAGCGGGGCTCACAGACCGATACACGGGCCGGTCGCGGCCGGGAGGGTCGATAGCATGAGAGTTTTCATTCCCGTCATTGCCATCCTGGCCATCTTCGTTGGTCTCAACAGCCTGTTCGTGGTCAAGGAATACGAGTACGCCATCAAGTTCCGACTCGGTGAGGTGGTGCGTGCCGACTATGAGCCCGGCCTGCATCTCAAATTCCCGTTCATCAACAACGTGCGCACTTTCGACAAGCGTCTGATCACGCTGGACATGCGCCCGGAGCAGATGAATACCGCCGAACAGAAGTTCGTCGAGGTCGATTACTACGTCAAGTGGCGCATTACCGACCCGCGCGAGTTCTACATCTCCACCCAGGGCGGCGACATGAATTTCACCCGAGCCCGCCTGTCGCAGCTGATCCGGAACGATCTGCGCGACGAGTTTGCCCAGCGCACCCTGAGTGAAGTGGTGTCCGAGCAACGTCGCGAGATGATGGAGCAACTCGTGGTGCGTGCCGATCTCCGTTTCCAGGATTTCGGTATCGACGTGATCGACGTGCGTATCAAGAAGATCGAGCTGACCGATGAAGTGCTCAATTCGGTGTTCGAACGTATGGAGACGCAGCGTACCGAGTTCGCCAACGAACTCCGATCGCTTGGCCGTGAGCGTGCCGAACGCATCCGTGCCGACGCCGACCGCCAGGTACGGGTGTTGCTGGCCGATGCCGAGCGTGATGCCCAGCGTCTGCGCGGTGAGGGTGATGCCCGTGCAACCGACATCTACGCAGAGGCGTTCAACCGCGACCGCGAGTTCTATTCCTTCTGGCGCAGCCTGGAAGCTTACGAGAAGAGTTTCGGAACCGAAAACGACATCATGCTGATGGATACCGGTTCGGAATTCTTCCGTTACTTCGACCGCCTGCAGCCGCAGGACTGATCACTCAATAGCCAAAGCAGTCACAGGGGACTTGGCGCATGGCGCAATCGGTAGTGATACTCGGCACCCAGTGGGGTGACGAGGGCAAGGGCAAGATCGTCGACCTGCTGGCGCACGAGGCGGATGCCGTCGTACGCTTTCAGGGCGGACACAATGCGGGCCACACATTGGTGGTTGGTGGCAAGAAGACGGTCTTGCACGTCATTCCGTCGGGCGTGCTCACCGACCGTGCACGCTGCCTGATCGGCAATGGCGTGGTGGTGGCGCCGCATGCGCTGATCGAGGAAATCCGAGGCCTTGAGGCCAACGACATCGAGGTGCGGTCGCGGCTGGGTATATCACCGGCCTGTCCGGCCATCCTCGGTTGCCATGAAGCGCTGGATCGGGCCAAGGAGAAATCCCGCGGCAAGAAGGCCATCGGCACCACCGGTCGGGGTATCGGTCCTGCTTACGAGGACAAGGCCTCACGCGTGGGGCTGAGGCTGGCCGACCTGGCCGATCCCGTGCGCCTGGCCGACAAGCTCGACGCCGTCATCGACTATCACAACTTTCTGTTGACCCATTACTACGACGCTGATCCCGTCGATGGCCAGCAGATCGCCGATGACGCGACCCGGCTGGGCGAGGAGCTCAAGCCGATGTTCGCCGACGTGACCGGCGAGTTGCACGAACTCAGGCGTGCCGGGCGTGCCCTCCTGTTCGAAGGGGCCCAGGGCAGCCTGCTCGACATCGATCACGGCACCTATCCATTCGTGACCTCGTCGAACACCACCGTGGGTGGTGTGATGACCGGCACCGGTGTCGGTCCGGGCGATATCGACTATGTGCTCGGTATCACCAAGGCCTACACCACCCGGGTCGGCAGTGGCCCGTTCCCGACCGAGCTCGATGACGCCGACGGTCGCATGATGGCCGAGCGTGGGGTCGAATTCGGCGCCACCACCGGCCGACCGCGCCGTTGCGGCTGGCTGGATGCCGTGGCCCTGAAGCGCATGGTGCGCATCAACGGCATCACCGGATTGTGCATCACCAAGCTTGACGTACTCGACGCCTTCGAGCGTGTACGCATCTGCGTCGACTACGAAGGCGTGGACAGCTTCCCGGTTGGCGCCGAGGAGTGGAGCCGCGCCCGCCCCGTTTACGAAGACATGCCCGGCTGGGACGGCAATACCCAGGGCCTGACCGATGCCGACAAGCTGCCGGCCGCGGCCCGCGCCTACCTCGACCGCCTTGAAGAACTGATCGAGGCGCCGGTGCATATGCTCTCTACGGGCCCGGAAAGGGATGCCAACGTGATACTGAAGCATCCCTTCGGAGTCGATTAAGAACGATCGGTGTTCGAAACTCGAAATTCGAAGCACCAAACCCGAAATACGAAACAAGCACGAAATTCGAAATTCGAAACTCCAGTAGTTGGCACGTCGACCGTTTCGAATTTCGTGCTTCGAATTTGAAAGTTAACCTGCTTCTTCGGTCCAGCCCAATCCCGAGAAACCGGATAGAAATCTTATGCTCGACCCACAACTCCTCAGAACCGATCTAGAACACGTCGCCGGGCGTCTGGCGCTTCGCGGCTACCACCTCGACATCGAGAACTACGCCGCGCTCGAGGCCCGTCGCAAGGACCTGCAGACGAAAACCGAGGAGTTGCAGGCCGAGCGCAACACCCGTTCGAAGTCCATCGGCCAGGCGAAGGCCCGTGGGGAAGACATCGAGCCGTTGCTGGCCGAGGTGGGCCGGCTGGGAGAGGACCTCAAGGCAGCCAAGGAAGAGTTGGAGAAGGTGCGCGAACACCTCGACCACCTGGCCCTGGACATGCCCAACCTGCCGGCCGGACAAGTGCCGGAAGGCGAAGACGAGTCGGACAACGAGGAGGTCCGCCGCTGGGGTGAGCCGACCGCGCTGGACTTCGAGCCGCGTGACCACGTCGAGCTCGGCGAAATACTCGACGGTATCGACTTCGAAGTGGCCGCCAAAATGTCGGGCAGTCGCTTCGCGGTCATGGGCGGTGATGTCGCCCGCCTGCACCGCGCGCTGGCACAGTTCATGCTCGACCTGCACGCGCGCGAGCACGGCTACCGTGAGATGTACGTGCCCTACCTGGTGCTCGATACCGCCATGCAGGGCACCGGCCAGTTGCCCAAGTTCGCCGAAGACGCTTTCGCCACTTCCGACGATCCCACCCGTTTCCTGATTCCGACCGCCGAGGTGCCGCTGACCAACCTGGTGGCCGACGAGATCGTCGATGCCGACCGCATGCCGCTGAAGTTCGTCGCCCACACGCCTTGTTTCCGGCGCGAGGCCGGCGCCTACGGCAAGGACACCCGCGGCATGATCCGCCAGCACCAGTTCGACAAGGTCGAGCTGGTCCAGATTGCCACCCCGGACACTGTCGAGGAGTGCCATGAAGCGCTGACCGGTCATGCCGAAGCCGTGCTTCAGGCGCTGGAGCTGCCCTACCGGGTCATGCTGCTGTGCGCCGGCGACATGGGCTTCTCGGCCAGGAAGACCTACGACCTGGAAGTCTGGCTCCCGGGCCAGCAGGCCTACCGTGAGATCTCCTCCTGTTCCAATTTCGGCGACTTCCAGGCCCGCCGCATGAAGGCACGCTGGCGCAACCCCGACACCGGCAAGCCCGAACTGGTCCACACCGTCAACGGCTCCGGCCTGGCGGTGGGCCGCACCCTGGTCGCCGTGCTGGAAAACTACCAGCAACGAGACGGCTCGGTTGTTATCCCTGAGCCGCTGCGCCCTTACATGGGGGGTGTGGAACGAATCGAGGTTGGTTAAAAAAGGTGAGTTCTGACCCCTGACCATCATGCCGCATCACCAATACAACTATTCTGCAGGACCGGCGATGCTTCCGATCGAGGTGCGTGAGCGGCTGGCCGAGGCGTTCAGGCCCGGTGAGGACGGCTCGCCATCGATTGCCGAGGTCTCGCATCGCGGGCCGCGCTTCATGGCGCTGGCCGAGGAGTTGTTTGCCCGCCTGCGCGCGTTGATGGAGGTCGGTGACGACCACGAGATCCTGCTGCTGCACGGCGGGGCCAACCTGCAGTTCGCCTGGCTGCCGATGAACCTGGCACATGAGCGCACGGCGGCCTACCTGGTCTCCGGGCACTGGGGCAAGAAGGCGTTGGCCGAGGCCGGCCGCGTGACGCGCACGCAGGTGGCCGGCAGCAGCGCCGATGTCGA
>SKZJ01000037.1 GCA_007127425.1 Wenzhouxiangella sp. | reverse complement strand
GGCGCGGGGGAGGTTGAAATTCGTGAGCTATGCGCCACAGAGGCGCGGAGGACACAAAGCAGGTTCTCAAGGAGTGGACCTGGAACGTGGTGGCCGGGTGCCGAGCGGCCTTGCCCGGGGCCGGAACCGAGGTGAATCGTCTCGTCTATGTTTCGAGCCTGGTGGCGTTCTGGTGCCAGACAGTATCGCGGTGCTAGCGGTTTGCCCCTGCAGCTCATCGAGGCAACCGGGCGCGCGAATTACGGACAGGCCGTGGTTGCTTCCATCACCTCGAACCCGGCCCCGGTCAAGACCCCTCGCCACCTGACGTGTTGGAGTGGATTGATGGACGAGCCAGGAGGGTGCCACCGTAAGGTTTGCAGCCTTCACCCACCTGTCGCAACGGATGGTATGCGACCGCTCATGGCCTGAACGGGTGGCGGAATCAGCCTCTGATTTATCCCAAGCCATCGGTTCCTCCAACTGCTTGATCGAAGCTATTGATAGCTGATGTGGTAACTGACAAATTTGATCGGTATCAGGCCCGTTGAGCTCGAATGAATCGACTGCGCCGATCACCCGGTCAGGTCGTGAGCGGTCGGATGCCACCCGGTGCCTCTCCACAAGCTTTTTTCTCTGTGCACTCTGTGTCTCCGTGCAGAGATGTTCAGAGGTTCCTTAATTCATGAACGCTTCGCGCGGTGAAACGCGGCGGCCAGGCTGCCCTTGGCGGCTGACTTCGGTTCCTGCTTGTGCTTGCGGGCCTTCGAGGGTTCCGGTTGGCGTTCGCCGCGGGCCGGCTTTGCGGCCGGCACGCCCCCTTCATCGGGTAGCGGGTCGTCGAGTCTCAGGGTCAGGCCGATGCGCTTGCGCTCGAGGTCGACCTCGAGCACCTTGACCTTGACCACCTCGCCGGCGCGTACCACCTCGCGCGGGTCCTTGATGAACTTGTGGCTCATGGCGCTGATGTGAACCAGCCCGTCCTGGTGCACGCCCAGGTCGACGAAGGCACCGAAGGCGGCGACGTTGCTGACCGTGCCTTCGAGTACCATGCCGGGCTTGAGATCGCCGATGGTCTCGATATCGTCGGCCAGGCGGGCGGTCTTGAACTCGGGTCTCGGATCACGGCCGGGTTTTTCCAGCTCGGCGAGGATGTCGCGAATGGTGGGCAGGCCGAAGCGTTCATCGACAAAAGCCTCGGCGCGAATGCGGCCGATCAACTCGCGCTGGCCGATGACCCCATCGACCGGCCTGTCCAGCGTCTTGAGCATGCGTTGTACCAGCGGATAGGCTTCCGGATGCACCGCCGAGGCATCGAGCGGGTTGTCGCCATTGGCAATGCGCATGAAGCCGGCGGCCTGTTCGAAGGACTTTTCGCCCAGGCGCGGTACCTTGAGCAACTGGCGGCGGTTGCGGAAAGCACCGTGCTCGTCGCGCCAGGCGACGATGTTGTCAGCCACCGTGGCGGAGACGCCGGCCACGCGGGACAGGAGGGCGCCGGAGGCGGTGTTGACGTCCACTCCCACGGCGTTGACGCAGTCCTCGACGCGTGCATCCAGCGCCCGGCCCAGTCGGGTCTGGTCGACATCGTGCTGGTACTGGCCCACACCGATGGATTTCGGATCGATCTTGACCAGCTCGGCCAGCGGGTCCTGCAGGCGGCGGGCGATGGAAACCGCGCCGCGCAGACTGACGTCGAGATCGGGGAATTCGCGTGCGCCCAGTTCCGAGGCCGAGTACACCGAGGCGCCGGCCTCGCTGACGATCAGTTTCTGCGGCTTGCGTCCGGGCAATGCCTTGATCAGTTCGCCGGCCAGCTGGTCGGTCTCGCGCGAGCCGGTGCCGTTACCGATGGCAATGAGTTCCACCGCGTGGCGCTGACACAGCTCGCCGAGTACGGCCAGGGCCTGGCTGCGTCGTTTCTGCGGTGCATGGGGGAAGACCGTGGCCGTTTCGAGCAACTTGCCGGTGTCGTCGACCACGGCTACTTTCACCCCCGTGCGCAGCGCGGGATCCAGCCCCATGACCACTTTCGGCCCGGCCGGTGCGGCCAGCAGCAGGTCGCCGAGGTTGTCGCCGAAGACGCGAATGGCTTCTTGCTCGGCCTTTTCACGCGCCTGCAAGAATAAATCCACGCTCAAGCCTGTGTGCAGCCGGGCCTTCCAGGCCAGCCGCGCGCCGTCGTGGAGCCAGTCGTCGGCCTTTCGATCGGCCCGCTCGATGCCCAGGGCTGCGGCGACCCGGCCGATGGCCCGGTCGTGGCCCTCTTCGGGCGGGTCGCCGGGTTCGAGATCCAGGGTGAGAACACCCTCGTTGCGGGCGCGCAGCAGGGCCAGCAGCCGGTGCGAGGCGATTTTTCCGACCGGCTCGACATGGTCGAAGTAGTCGCGGTACTTGGCGCCCTCGTTTTCCTTGCCCGCGATCACGCGCGCATGAATGCGCCCGACCCGGCCCAGCCATTCGCGCAATCCGCCGACCAGGTCGGCGTGTTCCCCGGCCCGCTCGATCAGGATCTGGCGTGCGCCGTCCAGTGCGGCCCTGGTATCGGTCACGCCCTTGTCGGAATCGACGAAGCCTTCGGCCAGGGTTTCCGGCCGCTGGCGGGGATCTTCGAGCAACGCATCGAGCAGCGGCTCGAGCCCGGCCTCGCGTGCGATCTGGGCCCGTGTCCGGCGTCTGGGCTTGTAGGGCAGGTAGAGGTCCTCGAGTCGGGCCTTGGTGTCGGCCCCCTCGATCTCGGCCTTGAGTTCGTCGGTCAGCTTGTCCTGTTCGGCGATGCTGGCCAGTACGGTGGCACGCCGGTCTTCGAGCTCGCGCAGATAGCCCAGACGTTGTTCGAGCAGCCGCAACTGGCCATCGTCGAGGCCGCCGGTCGCTTCCTTGCGGTAGCGGGCAACAAAGGGCACGGTCGCACCGCCGTCAAGCAGTTTGATCGCTGCCGAAACGTTGGCGGGCGTGGCGGCGACTTCGGTGGCAATGCGTGCGGCGATGAAGGCTTGAACGGATTCGTTCATCTCGGGTCGGGCGGTTTCGGGTGAGCCGCGCATTATCCCCGATGGGTGGGGTCAAACACTATCTTGACATCAGGGCCCGGTCGGCTGTGTTGCAGGCCGTGCGCAGCGCGAGGTCGTCGCTTTCCAGGCGATACCAGTCGGCGCCATCGAGCCTCCCGTCCTCGCCCAGTTCAACGCCGGCATGCAGGTCAGCCCGGCGATTCGCCTGGCAATCGAACACAGCAGGGATCTCGCGAGTGGGCATCCAGCGCTCGAACAGCACCATGGTGGTCATCACCCGGTCCGGCCAGTCCGGGTGAGTGCGGATGCGTCGGGTGTCGATGGCGATCATGCGCAGGCTCAAGGGAGATACGTAGGTCCAGGGCCGGTACCACATGCTCTGGCTGCTCTTGGAGGTGACCACCACGCCTTCCGGCAGTTGCTCGGCGGTACGTTCCGCCCAGGAGTACTCCAGGTAGACCAGGAACATGATCATGCCCAGCCCGGCCGCAGCGGGCACGACCCAGCGCGGCAGGCGCCGCCCCAGCACCAGGTTGAGTGCCATGACCAGGCCGGCGACGCCTAGCCCGAGCGCAATTGTGGCAATGAATTCAAGCAGCATGGGCGATCAGGTTAAAGGTAAAAGGTGAAAGGTGAAAGGTCTTACCAATCCTTTTACCTCTTACCTTTCCACCTTTCCCGCCGGTGGCGCGGGCTCAAGCCCGCGCCACCGGCCCACCTCAGTGATCGATCGCACCGCTGGCGCCGCGCGGTACACGGATGCTCTCGACCAACTCCTGGATGCGTTCGGGCGGCGGTGCGGTCAGTTTCATCACCACGATGGCAGCGGCGAAGTTGAGTATGGCGCCGACGGCCCCGAACGACAGCGGCGAAATGCCGAACAGCCAGTAGCCCGGTTCGTTAGGCAGCATGTTGGTGCCGGGGATGAAGAACCAGCCCAGGTAGGTGAAGATGTATAGCAGGGTGGCGATCAGGCCGACCAGCATGCCGGCCACCGCACCTTGCGTATTCATCTTCTTCGAGAAGATGCCCATCATCAACGCCGGGAAGAGGGTGGCCGCCGCCAGCCCGAAGGCCAGCGCCACCACCTGCGCGGCGAAGCCGGGCGGGTTCATGCCCAGGTAGGTGGCCAGCACGATGGCGAAACCCATGGATACCCGCGCGGCCATCAGTTCCTGGCGATCGGTGATCTTCGGCATGAAGACCGACTTGAGCAGGTCGTGGCTGATGGCCGACGATATCGCCAGCAACAGGCCGGCGGCGGTCGACAGCGCGGCGGCCAGGCCACCGGCGGCGATCAGCGCCAGTACCCAGCCGGGAAGTTGCGCAATCTCGGGGTTGGCCAGCACCAGGATGTCGCGGTTGAAGGTGACGATCTCGTTACCCTCCCATCCGCGCGCCTCTGCGACCGATGCAAACTCTTCGGATGTGTCGTTGTAGTACTGGAGACGTCCATCCTCGTTCTTGTCCTCGAAAGCCAGCAGACCGGTCTGTTCCCAGTTGAGCATCCAGTCCGGCTTGTCGTCATAGCGGATCGGCTCGGCTGCCGTGCCGTCCGGGTAGATGGTGGTGATGATATTGAGCTTGGCCATTGCGCCGACTGCCGGGGCAGTGAGGTAGAGCAGGGCGATGAACACCAGCGCCCACCCGGCGGAACGTCGGGCGTCGGCCACGCGTGGCACGGTGAAGAAGCGGATGATGACATGCGGCAGGCCGGCGGTGCCGACCATCAGCGACATGGTGAACAGCACCATGTTGAGTGTCGAGCCGTGGTGGCCGGTGTAATCATGAAAGCCCAGTTCAGTGAGTACCTGGTCGAGCTTGGTCAGCAGCGGCAGGCCGGATTCGGCATGGGTGGAGAACAGTCCCAGCGGCGGCACCGGGTTGCCGGTCAGCTGCAAGGAGATGAACACTGCCGGAATGGTGTAGGCAGTGATCAGCACACAGTACTGGGCCAGCTGGGTGTAGGTGATGCCCTTCATACCGCCGAGCACGGCATAGATGAAGACCACCGTCGAGGCGATCAGCAGGCCCGTCGTGTTCTGTACCTCCAGGAAGCGGGAGAAGGCCACGCCGGCGCCGGTCATCTGACCAATCACGTAGGTAATCGAGATCACCAGCAGGCAGACGACGGCGACGATGCGCGCCGTGGTCGAGTAGAAGCGGTCACCGATGAATTCGGGCACGGTAAAACGCCCGAATTTTCTGAGGTAGGGCGCCAGCAGCAAGGCAAGCAGCACGTAGCCGCCGGTCCAGCCCATCAGGAAAGTGGAGTTGTCGTAACCGACAAAGGCGATCAGGCCGGCCATTGAAATGAAGGAGGCGGCTGACATCCAGTCGGCCGCGGTGGCGGCACCATTGACGACAGGGTTGATCCCTCGGCTGGCGGCGTAATAGTCGGCAGTGGTGCCGGCACGTGCCCAGATGGCGATGCCGATGTAGAGCGCGAATGTGGCGCCGACGACGATGAGGTTGAGTGTGAACTGGTCCATGGTCGCTCCCTCTTATTCCTGTTCGTCCACGCCGAACTCTCGATCGAGCCGGTTCATGTACCAGGTGTAGTAGAAGATCAGTGCGATGAAGGTCAGGATCGATCCCTGCTGGGCAAACCAGAACCCGAGGTCGGTGCCCCCGATGGTGATTGGCAGCATGGCCAGCAGCGGTCTGAGCACGATGCCGAAACCGATCGAGACCAGTGCCCAGATCACCAGGCAGATGGAAATGACACGAATGTTCGCCTTCCAGTAGGCGGCTGCGGATCTGTCTAGTGACATGGTATTTCGCTCCCTGTACGCTCGAGTCTTCGATGTCCGTTGCGGGCGGTGCCGGTGCCTTCTGTCCGCCGGTGGGATTCAATTGATCGCGGGCAGACCTGGGCTACTTTTCGATCGAGTCTATCGATGTGCGGAAAGCCTGCCCATACGACATTGGTAGGGCCGACTTTGGTCGTAGATTGGGAGTGGACGGAGACTTCTTGCGGTGGTGCGTGCGCCCGGATTGCACAAGAATTTCAGTCGGCAGGGCCGCGCAACCCGCGAGTGTCGTGGTCTGGCGCTTCTACCGCCAGGCGCTGGGTCAGCAGGACGGCATGGGTGCGGTTGCTCACGCCCAACTTGCGGAAGATGGCGGTCATGTGTGCCTTGACGGTCGCTTCCGAGATGTCGAGTTCCCAGGCGATCTGCTTGTTGAGCAGACCTTCCGCAACCATCATCAATACGCGGAACTGTTGCGGCGTCAGTTCGCCGATTCGCTCGGCGATGTCGAGTTCTTCACCGGCTGTGCCGGCCGTGGTGCTGTCGAGCTCGGGTGGATACCAGATGTCACCAGCCAGCACGCATTGCAGTGCTTCTCGAATCTCTCCCACAGATGCCGACTTGTGGATGAAGGCAGCGGCGCCGTGATCCATGGCGCGCTGCATGACGACTGCATTGTCGTTGGCCGAGATCACGCACACCGGCAGTTCCGGGTGGTGAGCGCGGAGGTAGATCAGGGCCGAGAAGCCCTGGACGCCGGGCATGTGCAGGTCGAGCAAGACGAGGTCGGCCTGCACATGCTCCTGCGAGACCTGTTCTAGTTCGGCCATGTTGCCGGCCTCGATCAGGTCGACACCGCCCAGCGCCTTTTCCAGCGCCAGCCCCAGGGCCTCGCGAAACAGTGGATGATCGTCGGCGACGATGACTGTCTGCATTTGGGTCGACAGGTGAAAGGTGAAAGGTGAAAGGTAAGGTAAAAAGTTCCGGACTGGAAGGCCAGGTACAAAATCCTGACCGGTCCTGCTAACTTTTACCTTTCACTTTTCCACCATTCCACCCTCCTCATCTATTCTTGCGATTGCCGATCAGGTCATCGACCACCGCCGGTTCGGCCAGAGTCGAGGTATCGCCGAGGTTGCCGTAGTCGTTCTCGGCGATCTTTCTGAGAATGCGACGCATGATCTTCCCCGAGCGTGTTTTCGGCAGTCCCGGTGCAAACTGGATGAAGTCGGGCTTGGCGATCGGCCCGATGCGCTCGCGCACCCACTGGGTGAGCGTGCCGAGCAACTCGTCGCTGGAGTCCACGCCGGCAGTCAGGGTGACGTAAGCGTAGATGCCCTGACCCTTGATGTCGTGTGGAAAGCCGACCACGGCAGCCTCGGAGACATCAGGGTGGGCCACCAGCGCCGACTCGATCTCGGCCGTGCCCATGCGGTGTCCGGAGACGTTGAGCACGTCGTCCATGCGTCCGGTGATCCACCAGTACCCGTCTTCGTCGCGGCGGGCGCCGTCGCCGGTGAAGTAGACCTGGTCGAAAGTGGAAAAGTAGGTATCGACGAAGCGCTGGTGGTCGCCGTATACGCTGCGCATCTGCCCAGGCCAGGATCCAGTAATGCCCAGTGCCCCCGAGGTCGCGCCCTCGAGCTCATTGCCCTCGGTGTCGAACAATGCCGGCTTGATGCCGAAGAAGGGCACCGTGGCCGAGCCGGGCTTGAGATCGGTCGCGCCGGGCAGCGGCGAAATCAGAATGCCGCCGGTCTCGGTCTGCCACCAGGTATCGACGATCGGGCAGCGGCTCTCGCCGACGACCTGGTGATACCACTCCCAGGCCTGCGGGTTGATCGGCTCGCCGACGGTCCCGAGAATGCGCAAACTCTTGCGCGAGGTCTTCCTGACCGGCTCGTCACCCTCGCGCATCAGTGCGCGGATGGCAGTGGGTGCGGTGTAGAAGATGCTGACGTTGTGCTTGTCGACCACCTGCCAGAAACGCGAGTGATCGGGGTAGTTGGGCACACCCTCGAACATCAGCGTGGTGGCGCGGTTGGCCAGCGGGCCATAGACGATATAGCTATGACCGGTGATCCAGCCGACGTCGGCGGTGCACCAGTAGACCTCGCCCGGGCGGTAGTCGAAGATCGCCTCGTGGGTCAGTGCGGTGTAAAGCAGGTAACCGGCGGTGGTGTGCAAGACACCCTTGGGCTTGCCGGTTGAACCGGAGGTATAGAGGATGAACAACGGATCCTCGGCGTTCATCTCCTCCGGTTCGCAGTCGGCGCTGGCGAGTGCGGTAATGTCTTGGTACCAGACATCACGACCGTTCTCCCAGCCAATGTCGGCACCGGTGCGCTTGACCACCACGACCTTGTTGACGGTCGTCACCTCGTCTGACGCCAGCGCCTTGTCGACGTTGGCCTTGAGCGGTACTTTCTTGCCGCCACGGATGCCTTCGTCGGCGGTGATGACCACCGACGATTCGCAGTCGACGATGCGCCCGGCCAGCGCTTCCGGCGAGAAACCGCCGAACACCACCGAGTGCACCGCGCCGATCCGCGCACAGGCCAGCATGGCCACCGCCGCTTCGGGAATCATCGGCATGTAGAGCGTAACGCGCTCGCCCTTCGTCACGCCCTGATCCTTCAGCCCGTTGGCCAGGCGGCAGACCTTTTCGTGCAGTTCCCTGTAGGAAATATGCTGGCTGTCGGCCGGATCGTCGCCTTCCCAGATGATGGCGGCCTCGTCGCCATGTTCGGCCAGGTGTCGGTCGATGCAGTTGACCGTGACGTTGAGCGTGCCGTCCTCGAACCAGCGAATATGCAGGTCGTCCTTGCTCCAGGACACGTCCTTGACCTTGCTGAACGGCTTGATCCAGTCCAGTCGCTCGCGCGCCTGCTCGGCCCAGAAACCTTCCGGATCGTCGATCGATGCCTGGTACATCTCGCGGTAGCGCTCGCGGTCGTGCAGGGCATCCTTCATGGAATCGGGTACGGAATAGATCTTGTCGTTGGCCATGGTCTTTACGCTCACTCCAGCCCTTGGATTGTTTGTATTCGATCTTAGCAGGCCGGGGATGTCAGGCCCAATGCGACATTGGTCTACACGGGGTGTGGGGGCGGGCCGGGTGGTATTGATCGTGGTGGGCCGACGACAGTCTTCGGCGGTGTCGGATCTTTCGAGTTGTGGAGGCGTTGGTGTGCCACCGAGAACAGTCTGGAGTGTTGGCGAGATTGGCCGAGCTCGATAGGCGCAATCGTTGCGGATGGTTCGGCTGAATGGTTGCCGACGTCCGGACTGTCTCTGTTCCACCACGATCAATACCACCCGGCCTGAAGGGTGGGAGGAGGTTTCGGATGGCACGGCCTAGCCGCCTTTCAACCTACTCCAACACTTCAAGCGAGGAGTGGGGGTGGTTTCTGGCGGAAGCCGGGGCGCGGACGATTGCACAAATTCATCCGTACTTGAAGTTTGAACATTGCGTCCAGATGGCAGCTAGCAAGATGGCACTCGAACGC
>SKZJ01000205.1 GCA_007127425.1 Wenzhouxiangella sp. | reverse complement strand
TCCTGGACTGCCTCAAGCGCAAGCCGCGCAAGAACATCCGGGCCGAACGCCGGCGCGTCAGGGAGGATGGATGGCGATTCGAATGGAAGGATGGTACCGAGATGGGTGAGGCCGACCTCGATCTGGCCGACCGCTGTTACCAGTCCACCTTCGCCCTGTACGGCAATTTGCCCATGCTTAATCGCCGTTTCTTCGAGCTGTGCGCCCAACGTTTCGGCGAACAGTTCCTGATGTGCACCGCCAGCCTCGACAACGAGATGCTGGCGGCCGCAATCTACTGGCGTGACGATACCCGTCTGTACGGACGCTACTGGGGTAGCCTGGTGGAAACGAAGGATGTGCATTTCGAGACCTGTTTCTACCAGGGCATCGATTACTGTATTCGTCACGGCCTGCAATGGTTTGAACCCGGCGCCCAGGGAGAGCACAAGATTCGTCGCGGTTTTCTACCGCAGAAAACGCACTCATTCCATTTTATTCGGCATGCCGGGATGCGTCGGGCCATCGCCGACTGGCTGCAGCACGAAGCGCGTGCACTGCAGGAGTACCGCCGCTACCTCGACACGCTCGACCCCTTTGCCCGATGAATCGCATTCCCATCCCGCAACTCGGTGAATCGCCCGACAGCCCGTTTCCCGACCCGGCCGAGTGCGCTCACCCAGAGGGCCTGCTCGCCTGGGGCGGCGACCTGCACCCGCAACGCCTGCTCAATGCATACCGGCAGGGCATCTTTCCCTGGTACGAGATTGACTCACCCATCCTCTGGTGGTCGCCTGAACCACGCGCCGTCATGATCCCGGGCTATATGCACATTGCGCGGCGACTCGCTCGCACTCTGCGACAGGGGCGCTTCCAGGCCAGGGTCGACACGGCCTTCGACGAAGTCATTCGCGCGTGCGCCGAGACCCGCCCGGGGCAGGACGGCACCTGGATCACACCGCAAATGCAGGGGGCGTATCGACGGCTTCATCGATTCGGCCATGCCCACAGCATCGAGATCATGATGGACGGTGAACTGGTCGGCGGGCTCTATGGAGTTGCCATCGGCCGGATCTTCTTTGCCGAATCCAAGTTTCACCGGCGGCGCGACGCCTCAAAGATCGCGCTGGCCGTTCTCATGCGTGCGCTCGATACCTGGGGCTACCTGCTCGCCGATTGCCAGATATGGAACCCCCACCTCGAACGCCTCGGCGTTCGCCTGCTGTCGGGAGATGCATTCCGGGCGATAGTCTCTGACGGGGTCGACCTCGAACCCGCGCCCAATGCCTGGAATCGGGATCTGCACGACGTTCCCCTGGACCACTGGTAGCAGCAGCCATTCTTTCGGTTCACGATCAGGCCGTCCTGGCCAGCGAGCGCTCCGGAATCCGAAACTTGCGTCGATACTCGCCCGGGCTCATCGTGGTCAAACGCTTGAACACACGACGGAATGCAGCGACTTCTTCATAGCCCACTTCCCAGCTGAGCGCCTCGATGGAGACATCACTGCCTTCCAGAAGCTCTCGAGCCCTTTCCACTCGCAGATGCTGCAGGTACTGGATCGGTGAATAACCGGTGGCCTGTTTGAAGCGCCGGTTGAAGGTCGCGGAAGCAAGACCGCTCTGGTCAGCGATCTGCTCTACGCTGACACCTTTGGCATGGTTGGCCTGCAGCCAGTCCTGCACCTGACGAATGATCGAGTCGCCGTGATCGGCCGGCGGCGAGAACGGCATGAAGGGCGCCTGACTTCTGCAATCCCAGCTATAAAGCATGAACTTGCCGATCTTCCGGGCTGTCGCCGGACTGGCATGGCGTGAAATCAGGTAGACGATCAGGTCCTGCCAGGAGCTGGCGGCACCCGTCATGACGAACTCACCGCGTTGGCCGGCCACCATCAGCACCTCATCGATATGCAGGTTCACCTGCGGGAAGTTTTTTCTGAACGTGGGGGCAAATGCCCAGTGCGTGGTCGTGTCCAGCCCGTCAAGCAACCCCGTCTCGGCCAGCAGCAGTGCTCCGGCACAGGCGGAACACAGATCCGCTCCTCTCCGATGCATTCGTTCAAGCCACGCCACGGTTTCCGGATGCTGTCCCGTCACCCATTCCATGTTCTCAAACAGCATCGAAGACATGATGACGATATCGGTCTCATCCACCTCGTCAATCGGTCGGTGCACTTCCAGCGGCAAGCCACAGGCGCTGGGAAAAATACCGCGCTTGGGTCCGACGATCTCGACACTGAAAAGCGGACGCTTGCCACCTTCCGGCGCTACTGCGTCGACCAGGACAAGGGTCTCGTAAAGACCGTGGATCGGTGCACCGATGGATTCGTTGGGCAACGCCAACAGACTGACGCGCTTGCTCTGCTCGGTCATCACCATTTCTGCTCTCCAGTGAAAGAAATGGACCTATTTCGATCATTTTGATTCTGGAAACAACGGTTTGCAAGCGGCACGCTTGTACCTGAAGGAAGCAGACAGGCAATCAACGGCTGTCATTGTTGAGAAGCACTGCTATCGGAGGCCACCCACACCACAGGAGTACGCCATGAAATCAAGTTCCCTTACAACCGTATCGGTACTGCTACTTGCGACCTTTGCCTGTATTGATCCGGCCCAAGGTGATGGACCACCGGCGTTTATCGAGAAGACCTTCCCCGCACAGGGACTCGACAGTGCCTGGGACACTTACCAGTCGGTATTCCTCGATGAGGAAGGTGCACTGGATATGCGCACCAAGGAACTGATTGCCCTGTCCATTTCGGCACAGGTGCCGTGCGACTACTGCGTCTATTACCACACGAAGGCGTCGAAAGCCCACGGCGCGACAGATGCCCAGATCAAGGAAGCCCTGGCCGCCGGCGCCCTGGTACGCAAGTGGAGCACGATGCTCAACGGGTCACAGTACGACCCGGCCCAATGGCGCCGCGAAGTCGATGCCCTGTTTTCCGAATAGCCATGAAGCAGCCACCCTCGGAGGACAGGAGATGCCGATGAATCACCGACTGACGACGCCACCAGCGAGGAACGAGCACAGTGTCAGTCCTGACTTCGAAGCGATCACTGCCACCCAGCAGGAAACCTGGTCGACGGGCGACTTTCACCAGATCGCGCGACAAAACGTGTGCATGGCCGAGGCGCTATGCGAGGCGGTTGATCCGCATGCCGGAGAACGTGTGCTCGATATTGCCTGCGGCAGCGGCACCGCGGCGCTGGTGGCGGCCCGACGCTACTGTGAGGTGAGCGGTATCGATTATGTCCCTGAGCTGATCGAACGAGCCAGGTTACGCGCCGAGGCCGACGACCTCGGTGTCGACTTCCGGGTTGGCGATGCCCAGGCTCTGCCTTACGAGGATGGCAGTTTCGATGTCGTGCTTTCAGTCTATGGCATACAGTTCGCGCCGAATCAGGAAAAGGCGGCCAGTGAGCTGCTGCGCGTCATGCGCCCGGGAGGCCGGATCGCGCTGGCCTCGCCCATCTCAGAGGGCTGGAGCGGCGACTTCTTTGCCACCAATGCCAGGCACGTGCCACCGCCCCCGGGGATTCATCCGCCGCTGCGCTGGGGCACCGACCGGGGGCTTGAAGAGCTTCTGAGTGCCGGCACCCGTTCGATCCGCAGCGAAAAGCGTACCGCGCTGCAATACTACCGCTCAGTCGAGCACGCGGTGGACTTGTTTCTGACCTACTTCGGACCGGCCATTCGAGCCTCAAAAGCCGATACCGGCCGGCAACTGCGCGACGACCTGAGGCGCGTATTCGAGCGCCACAACCGGGCAACCGACGGCACAGCCGTGATCGAGAACACCTACCTGTTGACGACCGCGGTGCGTGCCTGAAATGTATGAAACGGATCCACGGATCGCTGATTGCTGAATCAGTCAGGCGTGAACAGTCTTTCAAGTTCGTCATCGTCGGGCCGTTCACCGCGCTTTTCCCGGGCCAGGGCCAGTGTCGCCAGCGCCAGATGATCGAACAGCGCCGCCGAAGCGGGTGGCAAGCCACCGTGGGCGGCCCCATGCAGACGTCGACAGGCGGGTAGATCGCCACGTTCGAAAGGCCCCGTCAGTGCCTTTGCCGCCGACTGCTCGGCCAGGTTGTCCAGGGTGCCCCGCTGCAGGTCGTACATGAGCCGGGTGGCATCGGCAGTCTCCATCCCCGCCAGTCTGGCCAACTCGCGGGCCTGGGCGTTGACGGTGACCAGGAAGTTGCTGGCCGCCACCGTGGCCGCATGCCAGGCGGCCTTGTCCTTCGGGCGGAACGTCACCCAGCGCGCTCCGATGGCCTCGAAAATCGGTTGCAAGCGGTCCAGGGCAGACTGCTCACCTTCGGCGGCGCACCAGGTGCCGGAGAAGCTTGCAATCGACTGTTGCGGATCGGAAAAAGCCTTGAGGGGATGGACCGAGGCTATTGACGTTCCCAGCGGTTGGAGAATCTCCGAAGGCACAGAACCCGACAGGTGAAACGCCAGTTGGGCAGGTTCGGAGCAGGTCCCGATCAGATCGGCGACTGTTTCCCCGATGCGCCCATCGGGCAAACCGATCAATAACCAACCGTCGGCCAGCGATCCGTCGAATGCTTCCACGGGCTCGCCGTCGCCGATGAATTCGACGGCCTCCATTGCGCTGTCCTTGCTGCGATTGAGCACCTGACCCACCCGAATGGCCCGGCAATCGACCATCAGCCGGGCAATGGTGCGCGCGGTCCTTCCGCAGCCCAGGATATGAACCAGCGGGGCAGTCATCGCCGGGCAGCGTTGCGATCGAACAGTTCGGCGTCAAGCTCGTCGGGGAGTTCGGGAACCTGACCGGGAGTCTGCTCCAGGTACTCCTCAAGCTGCTCCAGCCCGCGGTCGTATTCACGACCGACCAGTCCCGGCAGCATCAAACCGACGTAACGTCCCACCAGGTCCAGAGCCCCGAACTGCATGGCAAGCCCCCAATGCACCCGGTAACCGATGCCGTCAGGTTCGATCAGAAACCACCCTTGCGCATCGTTGTCACCGAATTCCAGTTCGAAATCGACACGGCGCGGCGGTTCGACGGCCGTGATCCACATCCGGCTGGCGCCGGCATCGGCACCCTCGCGCCATACCAGCGTGGCGCCTGCACCGGAAGCCGGTCCTTCAAGGCGAAAGTCACCCCGTACGTTCCCATCCAGCCAGGGACTCCACTGAACGAAATGGCGGAGGTCGGAGACGACCTCGTACAGCACTTCCGGTGAGTGGTCGATGGCCCGGTCACGCTCCACCGTCACCGTGGTTGGCAGCATGAAGCCAATGATGATCAGCAAAACGACCAGCGCCAGCAAAACGGCAAAAAGTCTTCGAAACATGAGGTGCCCTACCCGATATCGATCCCTTCAGTGCCAGCGATCGCGACCGTCCGCCGGATTACGGCGATGCCGCTCGTCGCGGATTTCCCAGTCCCAGTCACCCGCTTCCGGGTCCGGCAGATCGTCGCTCTCGTGCTCCTCGTCTTCCCAGGCGTAACGCTTGAGCGGGGGCAGATCCCAGTTTCGAAAAGCGAACGCCATGATCACGCCGATGACCATGCCACTGGCATGGAGCTCCCAGCTCATACCGCGTTGTACCGGCAAAACACCCCACAACATCGAACCGTAGAAAAACCAGATCATCAATGACACGCCAACCGAACGCAGATCGCGACGCAGGATACCGGAGACGAACACGAACGCCAGCATGCCGTAAACGAGGCCACTGGCTCCGATATGCAAACTGGGGCGCGCAAAGACCCAGGCCAGCGCCGCCGAACCGACATAGATGACCGGTAGCGCCCGCAACGAGGAGTTCGGATAAAGGAACAGCATGGCAACGCCACCGACAAACAACGGAATGCTGTTGGATGTGATGTGAGCCAGGTCACCGTGCAGCAACGGTGTCGTGAGCAGCCCCAGCAAACCGGCACTGTCCCTGGGGCGCAGACCGAAACGGGACAGGTCCAGTCCGGTCAACTGTTCGAAGAGAAAAACCAGCCACACGACGACCAGCATCACAGCGGACAGCTTGACGGCGAGAAGAAAGTTTTTCCGGGCCCGTTTCGAAGCCGTGAAGGCAGGATCGGGCGTACGCAGGTCCATTACTACTCCCGGGCTGAAGCGAGACCGGCTTCAATGATGCCATGGACGCGTCGACGCAATTCAGCGTTCTGCTCGATGGTCATATCGTCGGTCGGGATCGGCTCGTGAAAGCGAAGCTTTACGCGGCCGGGACGCAGGCGCAGGGTGTCCGCCGGCAGGATGTCGCGGGTGCCGGTGACAGTGACCGGCAGCACCGGCAAACGTTGATCGATAGCGACGCGGAAAGCACCCTTCTTGAAGGCCTGAAGCTTGCCGCTGCGGCTGCGCGTACCTTCCGGAAAGAACATCAGTCCGGTGCCCGGCTCGAGCCGCTCGACGGCCCGATTGATCGCGTTGCGCGCCTGCTCGGGGCGGGAGCGATCAATGAAGATATGGCCGATGGCCCGGCAGCCGGCAGCCACAAATGGAATTCGTCCGACTTCGGCCTTGGCAACCCAGCGCAGGTCCAGCCCGCTGTACCCGTAGACGACCGGGATATCGAACTGGCTCTGGTGATTGGCCACAACCACATAGGACCGGTCCGGATCCACGTGTTCAAGCCCCTCGATCTCCACTTTCACCGGCACCATGCATGTCAGCATCCGCCCCCAGTTCGCGGCCACGTAAAGGTTGGCCAGCCGCGGCGAGACCAGGAGGGCGATGGGAACGGCAAGCACGGCACTGACCAGCGTGACCACTACCGCCAGCGGCACGTAGACCAACCACAGCCACAGTGGATAGATCCGTAACCAGATCGAAGGAGATGAGTTCATGGGGCTGTATCGTACACAAATAGGCTCGGCATGGCCGGACTCCGTTTTCGAAGTCGACAAGCCGCATGCGCCCCGGTCACGCGGGCATGAAAAAGGGGCGTCGGGCGACGCCCCTGTGTGCCGTTATGGCATGGACGGCCTCAGGCGGCCCTGGACTTTTCCTTCTGTTCGCCCTCGAGCAGGCGACCCGAATCGATTTCGATCTTGCGCGGTTTCATCCGCTCGGGCAACTCACGCACCATGTCGATATGCAGCAGTCCGTTCTGCAGGCTGGCACCGTCGACCTTGACGTGGTCGGCCAGCTGGAAGCGGCGCTCGAACGAACGCGTGGCAATGCCGCGATACAGGAATTCGCGATCATCGCTGCTGGCACGCTCCTCGTTCTTGTTGCCCGAGATGGTCAGCGTGTTCTGCTCGCTGGTGATGTCGATTTCGTCCTCGCTGAAACCGGCCACCGCCATGGTAATGCGGTAACGGTCCTCACCGAGCGATTCGACGTTGTAGGGCGGATAGCCGTTGCTGTCGACGCGTGAAGCGTTGGTCAGCATGTCAGCCAGGCGATCAAATCCAATCGCCGTCCGATACAGGGGTGAGAGATCAAAAGTATTCATAACCATATCCTCCTATGAAGCAATAGGTCGTGTTTCACATTGTGCCCGCCTGCAACCAGGCCGGGCGTTGAGTGAGACCCCGTTTCCGGCAGCCTCGTGAGGAAAGATAGGGGCTTGCCGGAGAAATTCAAGAGGATGTCGGACTGTATCGTGGAGCTGAATTGGGAAAGGTGAAAAGGTGAAAGGTAAAAAGGGGCGCACGAGGTGGCCGTTGCTTTCGTGAGGTCCCCGCCATTGGCCAACGCCCCCAATCGAAGACGCAATGTCAACCGCCCTTTTTCACCTCTCACCTTTCACCTCTCACCTTTCACCTCTCACCTTTCACCTTAATCTACCTTTCCTCTGGCTCACCGTAGTCGGTTGCGATCACCGTCAGCCAGCGCTCACCCGAAGGCGTACGCACCGCGGCTTCCTCGTCGATCGCCTTGCCCAGCAGGGCCCGGGCGACCGGGGAGTCCACCGAGATCCAGCCCCGCTCGGCATCGGTCTCGTCGGCACCGACGATCCGGTAGGTCACCTCGCCGCCGTCTTCCTCTTCCAGGGTGACCGTCGCACCGAAGAAGACCTTGCCGGGATTGTCTTTTCGTGGCGCCACCGGCTTGACCTCGTCGAGACGCTTCTGGAGGTAGCGAATCCGGCGGTCGATTTCCCGCAGTTGCTTCTTGCGATAGATGTACTCGGCGTTCTCGGAACGATCACCCTCGGCGGCGGCCGCCGCCAGGGCCACGGTGACCTCGCGCCGGAGCTTCCAGCGTTGCTTGAGCTCGTCCTGCAGCCGGCGATGGCCGGCTACAGTGATATATGGGGAGCGCAAGTCACAGACCGCCTTCGGTCAGCTTGAGCGGGTCGAGCAGCTTTTCCAGTTCCTCTCTCGACAGGTCGGTCAGTTCGGCGGCCACGTCGATGATCGGACGCCCTTGGGCATAGGCCTGCTTGGCCGCTGCCGCACCCTTTTCGTAACCGATGACCCGGTTGAGCGCGGTCACCAGGATGGGGTTGCGGCTGAGTGCCTCTCCCAGTCGATCTTCGCGGACCTTGAAGGTGGCAATGGCCCGATCGGCCAGCAGGTTGGCCGCACTTCCGAGAATGTGCAGGCTCTCGAGCAGCGTGGCACCGACGACCGGCAGCATGACGTTGAGCTGGAAATTGCCCGACTGACCGGCCACCGTGATGGTGCTGTCGTTGCCGATCACCCGTGCAGCCACCATGCACACTGCCTCCGGAATGACCGGATTGACCTTGCCGGGCATGATGGAGCTGCCCGGCTGCAAGGCTTCCAGCTCGATCTCCCCCAGGCCCGCCAGCGGGCCGGAGTTCATCCACCGGAGGTCGTTGGCGATCTTCATCATGGCCACGGCCAGGCCCTTGAGCTGGCCGGACAATTCGACCGCGGCATCCTGGCTGGCGATGCCCTCGAACTTGTTGTCGGCGGACAGGAATTCGAAGCCGGTGGCAGTCGCCAGGTGCTCGGCCACGCGCTCGCCGAATTCGGCATGGGCATTGATTCCGGTGCCGACCGCGGTCCCCCCCTGCGGCAGGCGCCGAATGCGATCCAGGCTGTCCTGGATGCGCCGGTAGGCGCTGCGAACCTGGGCGGCCCAGGTTTCCAGTTCCTGACCAAGGGTCACGGGCATGGCGTCCATCAGGTGAGTGCGACCGGTCTTGGCCACGTCCCTGAGCTCGCCGGCCCGCTTCTCCAGCACCGAATGCAGGTGCTTGAGTGCCGGCAGCAGGTGCTCGGAGGTCTGCAGGCAGGCGCTGACCTGGATGGCCGTGGGGATCACGTCGTTGGAGCTCTGGCTCATGTTGACGTGATCGTTCGGGTGCACCCCGAGCTTGCCGTCCGGGTCGGCCAGGCGGGCGAT
>SKZJ01000109.1 GCA_007127425.1 Wenzhouxiangella sp. | reverse complement strand
GGCTTTGCCGCTCGGTTCGAACCCTAAAGCGGGCGGCTCAGAGGATTATGGCTTCGAAAAAGCTTTGGGGTTTATCGAAGGCTTGAGACTTCGTTTAGCTGGGTTCGATCCCATAGTGGGGAGGGCAAATAAAAAAGGCCCGCTCAGTGAGCGGGCCTTTTTTATTTGGCGTCCCCACGGGGATTCGAACCCCGGTCGCCGCCGTGAAAGGGCGGTGTCCTAGGCCTCTAGACGATGGGGACTGAAACGCGATGGTTTCCAGCCATGCAAACCTTTTGGTGGAGCCAGGCGGGATCGAACCGCCGACCTCTACAATGCCATTGTAGCGCTCTCCCAGCTGAGCTATGGCCCCACAACAAGCCGCGCATTTTAGCCAAGGGCTCGGGGTCTGTCAAACGTTTTCGACCGTTTGTTTCCCGTTACTCCTTGCCTAGCACGAGGTCGGCGAAGTCTACCATGCCCGCCCTCTGTTCGGTAATGCGGGTTGCAGCCGCAAGAGCACCCCGGGCAAAGACCTGTCGATCGGTCGATCGGTGGGTCAGTTCCAGGCGTTCGCCGTCGGCCAGGAAGTACACCGTGTGTTCTCCGGCCACATCGCCACCGCGGATGGCCTGGTAGCCGATCTCGTCGCGGCTGCGAGGCTCGCGCCTGCTGCTGCGGTCGTGGACGGCGCTGCCGTCGAAATCCAGTCCACGGGCACTGGCGACGGCCTGCCCCAGCCACTTCGCCGTACCCGACGGTGCGTCCAGCTTGCGTCTGTGGTGCGTTTCGAGAATCTCGATATCAAACCCTTTGTCCAGTGTATGGGCGGCCTGGCGGGCCAGCCGCACCAGGAGATTCACACCCAGACTGAAGTTGGCGGCGTAGCAAACCGGAATGTGTTCGGCCGCATCCACCAGTTTACGCTCCAGCGCCGGATTGACCCCCGTGGTGCCGGTCACCAGCGGAAGGCGACGACGCACGGCATACGGGATGACCCGGGCGAGCAACTCGGGATGTGAGAAGTCGATGATGACATCGGCTTCACTATCAGGTTCGAAGAACTGCTCCCGGCTCGCCAGTCCGGCGAGCAGGAAATGACTATCGGCTTCGATGACCTCGCCGATCACACGACCGACAGCACCGCTGGCGCCACTGAGAAGAATTTGCAGGCTCATGGCGAAAGATTACTGCAAGTCGGCGACCCGCGTCACGGAGATTAGTTTAGCTGGGACATGATCCAACGCTGGTTGCGCCTGCTCAGGCGTTAAACGGGAAACGGGAAACGGGGGTGTGCTCCGGGGTTTCGATCCGGGGTGTGCTGGCCAATGGCACGGCCCTCGCCGTTGGCCACACCAGCCACAAAAACGGCACGGCAACACCCCCTTTTCACGTTTTACATTTTACATTTCCACCTAAAACCCCATTCGATCAAAGAAGCTCTTGACCTTGTCAGTCCAACCGGTCGACTGCGGATTCTGGTCGGAATGATCTCCCATGGTCTCCTGCAACTGTTCGAGCAGGTCTTTCTGTTCACGGGTGAGGTTGACCGGCGTTTCGACGGCGACCCGGCACATGAGGTCTCCGGCGGTCCGGCTACGAACCGACTGGACTCCCTTGCCGCGCAGTCGAAACAACTTGCCCGACTGGGTTTCTGCAGGAATCTTGAGTCTTACGGAGCCGTCCAGCGTCGGCACCTTCAGTTGTCCGCCCAGCGCGGCGGTGGTGATGGTGATCGGCACTTCGCAGTACAGGTCGTCACCGTCACGCTGAAACAAGGAATGCGGTCGCACCTGGATATCCACGTACAGGTCGCCGGCCAGCCCCCCCTGGGTACCGGCAGCACCTTCTCCGCTCAGTCGAATGCGGTCGCCGGTATCGACACCGGCCGGGATCTTGACCTGCAAGGTACGTGTCTCACGAACCTGGCCGCTACCTTCGCAATCATTGCAGGGATCCTGGATCGATCGACCGGATCCGTGACAAGCCGGGCAGGTCTGCTGGACGGAGAAAAAGCCCTGCTGCATGCGCACCTGGCCCTGCCCCCCGCATGTAGAGCATACCGAGAGCTTGCCACTTTTCGAGCCGCTGCCATCGCAGGTCTCGCACTCGCCCAGCGTCGGCATGCGGATCTCTTTTTCCACGCCGGCCACTGCCTCTTCGAGATCGAGCTGGAGCGTGTAACGGATATCCTGCCCGCGCCTTGTGCGCTGCTGGCGGCGCCGCCCGCCGCCCCCGAAGATGTCGCCGAAGATATCGCCGAAGATGTCGTTGATATCGCCGAAGCCGGCCTGCCCCGCACCGGCGCCACCGCCACCCATGCCGTTGACCCCGGCATGACCGAAACGGTCATAGGCGGCCCGCTTCTGCTCGTCCTTGAGTACGTCGTGCGCCTCGCGCACTTCCTTGAACTTGTCCTCGGCGCTCGGATCATCGGGATTGCGGTCCGGATGATACTTGCGCGCCAGGCGACGATAGGCCTTGCGGATCTCGTCTCTATCGGCATCACGCGCGACACCGAGGGTTTCGTAGTAGTCTGCCGGCATTGGGTCTGTCTTAAATTTGTAGGTCAAATTTGTGGGAGCGGTCTGGAGACCGCTCCCACAGTAGCCTGGAGTCACCCACAGCGCTCCAGAAACTTCGCGATCACCCCTCCCTGATTCAACTCTTTTCTTGCTTCAGGAGGTCCCGGATATCGCCTGTGGCGATTCCGGGATGACCTTCGCGATCATGGATCGCGAAAGTCACTTCTTCTCGTCGTCGTCGACTTCGGTGAATTCGGCGTCGACGACTTCTTCGTCCTTGCCTTCCTCGCCCGAAGTCTCGCCCTGCTCGTCGCCGCCCTCTTCGGCCTGGGCCTTTTCGGCCGCGGCCTTGTAGAGTTCGGCGCCGGCTTGCTGCAGCTCGTTGACGGCGTTGTCGATGGCTTCCTTCTCGTCGCCCTTCATGGCCTCGTCGACCTTGGCCAGCGCGTCTTCGATCTGCTTCTTGACCGACTCGTCAAGCTGCTCACCGTGTTCGTTGAGACTGGTGCGCGTGGCATGGGCGATGCTGTCTGCATTGTTGCGGGCCGAAACCAGCTCCTGGAATTTCTTGTCTTCCTCTCGGTGGGTTTCGGCGTCCTGCACCATCTGCTCGATCTCTTCGTCGCTCAGACCCGAACCGGCCTTGACCTCGACCTTCTGTTCGCGGCCGGTCGCCTTGTCCTTGGCCGAGACGTGAAGAATGCCGTTGGCATCGATATCGAAGGTCACTTCGATCTGCGGCACCCCGCGCGGGGCGGCCGGGATACCGGTCAGGTCGAACCGGGCCAGCGACTTGTTGGCCGCGGCCTGTTCACGCTCACCCTGCAGCACGTGCACGGTCACCGCGCTCTGGTTGTCGTCGGCCGTGGAAAAGACCTGCGAAGCGCGCGTCGGAATGGTGGTGTTCTTCTCGATCAGCTTGGTAAAGACGCCGCCGAGGGTTTCGATACCCAGCGACAAGGGGGTCACATCAAGCAGCAATACGTCCTTGACGTCGCCCGACAGCACACCGCCCTGGATGGCGGCGCCGACGGCGACGGCTTCGTCCGGGTTGACGTCCTTGCGCGGATCCTTGCCGAAGAACTCGGTCACCGCCTTCTGTACAGCCGGCATGCGTGTCTGACCGCCAACCAGGATGACTTCGTCGACCTCGTCAATCTTGAGCCCGGCATCCTTGAGCGCGGTGCGGCACGGCTCGATGGACCGCTTGACCAGGTCTTCGACCAGCGATTCGAGCTTGGAACGCGTCACCTTGATGCTGAGGTGCTTCGGCCCGGACTGATCGGCCGTGATATAGGGCAGGTTGACCTCGGTCTGCTGGGCCGAGGACAGTTCGATCTTGGCCCGCTCAGCAGCCTCACGCAGGCGCTGCAGCGCCAGCGGGTCATTGTGCAGGTCCACGCCCTGCTCCTTCTTGAACTCCGCGGCCAGGTAGTCGATGAGGCGAATATCGAAGTCCTCACCGCCGAGGAAGGTATCACCGTTGGTGGCGAGCACTTCGAACTGCTTTTCGCCGTCGACATCGGCAATCTCGATGATGGAGATGTCGAAGGTGCCGCCGCCCAGGTCGTAGACGGCTACCTTGCGGTCGACGCCTTCCTTGTCCAGGCCGTAGGCCAGCGATGCCGCAGTCGGCTCGTTGATGATGCGCTTGACCTTCAGCCCGGCGATCTTGCCGGCGTCCTTGGTGGCCTGGCGCTGCGAATCGTTGAAATAGGCCGGCACGGTGATCACCGCTTCGGTCACTTCCTCACCGAGGTAGTCTTCCGCCGTCTTCTTCATTTTCATCAGCACACGGGCGGAAATCTCCGGCGGCGCCATCTTGTTGTCGCCAACCTGCACCCAGGCATCGCCGTTCTCAGCCTCGACGATCTTGAAAGGCACCAGCTTCTGGTCCTTCTGGACCACCTTCTCGGAGAACTTGCGGCCGATCAGTCGCTTGACCGCGTAGAGGGTGCGATCAGGGTTGGTGACCGCCTGGCGCTTGGCCGGCTGGCCGACCAGCACTTCGTCGTCCTTGGTGAAGGCGACAACAGACGGCGTGGTGCGATCGCCTTCGGCGTTTTCGATCACGCGTGTCTTGCCACCTTCCATGATGGCGACACAGGAGTTGGTCGTTCCCAGATCAATGCCGATAATCTTGCTCATGGTCTTGAAATCCTGATTCCGTTTTGAATTTGGAAAAAATTGAAATTAGCTCTAGCCGTTTAGTGGGGCCCCGCCCCGGCCATTTCAATCATCAACGGCCGCTCATGGTGCCTTCGCGACGATGACGCGGGCGGCACGCAACAGGCGATCATGCAGGCGATAGCCCTTCTGCAGCACGGTCAGCACGGTATCGGCCTCGGCCTCTTCGCTGGGCTGCATGCTCATCGCTTCGTGCCACCGGGGATCGAACGGCTCACCCGTCGGGTCGACGACTTCCAGGCCATACTGCTCCAGCGCCTTGAGCAGAAGCTTGCGCGTCAGCACCAGGCCCTCGTGCGCAGTTTCGCTGTCGTCGGCACCGTCCAGACCCTGGTCGAGCGCATCGATCACCGGCAGCAGCTCGCGCATCAGCCCCTCGAGCTGGAACTTGCGCGCCTTGTCGAGCTCGCGCCGGCCGCGCTTCTCCATGTTGTCCATTTCCGCGCGCGTTCGCAGCAGGGCATCACGCAGACGGCCCACTTCTTCTTCGGACCCGCTGCTTTGATGCGTGCGGTCGTCATCCCGCTCCGACTGCTGCTCCTCGCCTGCGGGCTGCGACTCTTCGTTCATTTCGGATTCGTTCGTTTGTGGCTGTTCCTGGTCACCCATTGCTCTTTTCTATCCACGTAATGGCTCCTGCGGGCAACAATGGGGCTTGCCCCGTGCGAAAACAACCGGCGTTGCCGTTTGCATGGCTTGATGCTAGTTTGATGGCCCCTCAACACCTCGGACAGTGACACAACTCTGCATGCTGCGCGCGCTGGCCATACACAACTTCGCCATCATCAGCGAACTCGACCTGAAGCTCGAGCCCGGCTTCACTGCCATCACCGGCGAGACCGGTGCCGGCAAGTCCATCCTGGTCGATGCGCTCGGCCTGCTGCTGGGCGATCGTGCCGAAAGCTCGCTGGTCGCACCGGGCTGCAAACAGGCCGAACTGGCCGCGACCTTCAGCCTGGAGGGAATGGCACCTGCCCGCGACTGGCTGGAAGAACAGGCCATGGAAGAGGATGACGAACTGCTCCTGCGCCGGGTGATCTCGGCCGACGGCCGCTCTCGTGCATGGATCAACGGGCGCAATGCCACGATCGGGCAGCTCGGCAAACTGGGTGCATTGCTGGTCGAGATCCATGGGCAACACGAACATCAGCAGTTGGAGAAGCCCGACACGCAGCGCGGCCTGCTCGACGGCGAAGTCGCTGAGGACCGGGTCATCGCAGTTGCCGAGGCCTTCAGCGCCTGGCGAACCGCCCGACGGGACCTCGAGCGCTTCGAGCAGGATGCCGGCGACCCCGATCAACTCGAATTGCTGCGCTTCCAGTGCCGCGAACTCGAGGAACTCAACCTGCTGGAGGGGGAATTCGCCGAGCTGGAGAAGGAACAGGAACGCTTGTCACGCAGCGACGACATCCGCCTTGCGGCGAGCCGATCAAGTGCCGCCCTGGACCACGACGAGGCCCCCAGCGTCCGCGGCCTGCTGCACCAGGCACTCCACGAACTCGGCCACGTCGGCGAGTTCGAGCCGCGGCTTGCCGAGGCCGCCGGCATGCTGGAAGAGGCTCGCATCAACGTCGACGAGGCCTTTGCCGTCATCGAACGCGTGGGTGATGCGGAATCCGGCGATCCCGAGCGACTGGCCGTGGTCAATCGCCGACTGGAAAAGAGCCTGGACCTGGCGCGCAAACACCGGATCGAGCCCGGCGAACTCCCCGCCCTGACAGCCTCACTCAGTGAGCGGCTCGATCGGCTTGAACACCAGGGAGAACGCCGCGGGGAGCTGGAACAAGCGGTGGAGATAGCCGAACAAGCCTGGCGCAAGCAGGCCGATGCGCTGAGCGCGGCCCGAAAGGAAGCGGCCCAGTCACTCTCCGCGAGAGCGTGCGAATGCCTTGCCGAACTGGGCATGGACCGGGCCAGCCTGGCGTTCGAGGTCACCCCCGACGCCGACACGGCGCCAACAGCCCACGGCCGGGACCGAATCGCCATCGAGTTCAGCGCCAACCCCGGCCAGCCGCCGCGGCCGCTGGCCAAGGTCGCTTCAGGCGGTGAGCTTTCGCGCGTGGCGCTGGCATTGATGATTGCCACCGGGCATCGCCAGGGCCCGCACACACGTATTTTCGACGAGGTTGATGCCGGCGTCGGCGGCGAAACCGCACACGCCGTCGGCCGCTTCCTCCGCCAGGCCGCCGGTGACGGGCAGGCCCTGTGCGTCACTCACCTGGCCCAGGTGGCCGCTTGCGCCGATCACCAACTCAGTGTGACCAAGCACAGCGAAAACGGCGCTACCACGACCCGCATCGAGTCACTGGACGTCGAAGACCGAAAGAAGGAAATCGCCCGCATGCTGGGCAGCGCAGAATCCAGTGCCAGCCTGGCCCATGCCTCGGAGATGTTGGGGAAAGTTTGAAGTGACGGGTGACGAGTGTGAAGTTTTAAGTGTGAAGTGTGAAGTGTGAAGTGGGGGGAGGCGTATCAGGTGGCTGAAGGTGGGGGGATTGGGATTTTGGATTTAGGTGTTAGGTGTTAGGTGTTAGGTGTTAGGGGGCAGATCTGGAGATGTTTTCTAGCGCCAACTTGTTGTTCCTTAACACTTAACACCTAACACTTAAAACCTAACACTTCCCACTTCATCTATCCCTTTTTGGGCGGACGTAGATGACCAGGGAGTGATCGACGATCTCGAAGCCGTGCTCTCGGGCGATTTCTTCCTGGCGCTTCTCGATTGCCTCGTCGAAGAATTCCACCACCTCACCGGTTTCCACGCAGACCATGTGATCGTGATCACCCTCGTCGAGCTCGTAGCAGGCCTGCTGGGCGCGGCCCGTGCCACCGTCGAACATGTGCTTGCGCACCAGGTGAGCGGCCTCGAACTGGGCCAATACCCGATAGACCGTGGCCAACCCGATTTCCTCGCCCTGATCGACCAGGGCCCGATAAATCTCGTCGGCGGTCATGTGTTTTTGCTCGGTCGTTTCGAGCAACCTCAAAATCTGCAGACGCGGATGCGTGACCTTCAGCCCCGCTCTGCGCAACTCACTGGTTTCTTCGGTCATGCGCCACCGTCGTCATTCCGCTTCGCCATGGAGAGCGGATATTGTATCATTGCGTTCATGACATACTCTCGCACAATCAAGGGCACCGCCGCCCTGCTGATCGTCCCGGTCCTGACCCTCGTCATGTCGGGATGCGGACTGGTTTACAAGCAGGATATTCAGCAAGGCAATGTGCTCGACGCCGACGATGTCGGCGAACTGAGCGAAGGCATGACCAAGCGCCAGGTACAGGTACTGCTCGGCTCGCCTTCCGTTCACAGCCCCTTTCACGCCGACCGCTGGGATTACATGAACACCTATTCCCGCCGTGGCGGCAAACCCGAGAAACGGGTTCTCACGCTGCGTTTCGAGAACAATCGCCTGATGGCCATGGAAGGCAACTACCTCGATGAAGAGGATCTTGCCCAGCAGGCCCTGGATGACTTGCAGGATCAGGATGAACAACCGATCCAGGATCTCGATACCCTGCAGCAGCCGGAATTCGACCCCGAGCCCGGCACCTGACCGGGTCGGTCAGCGTCGTTTACGGCGCGACTTTTCCAGTTCCGCCAGTTGACGCCTGACCTCCTTGGGGTCGGCCGTCAGCGGGCGATAGATCTCGACGCGGTCACCGTCTCGCAACGGCGTTGATGGCGGTCGTTTGCGACCGAATATGCCCATCCGCTCCGGATCGATCTCGAAGCCGGGCAATTGCCGCGCAATGGCGGACCTTTCCACGGCCTCGGCCAAAGTGGTGCCGGCGGGCACTCCCAGGCCAATCAATACCTGCCGCTCCGGCAAGGCTGCCGCCACTTCCACGTGGATCAGGTCCTCAGTCATAGATCGTCTCCGCGCGACGCGAGAAATCGTCCACCATGCGGTCTGCCATACGCCCGAAATTGCGCTGGAAGGGCTTGAGCAAAAGCGAACCCGGCAGACGGAAGGCCAGGTCCAGGCTGACCTTCGCGCCACCACCGAGCGACACGAAATTCCACTGCCCGGACAATTGATCAAACGGCCCCCGATGCAGTTTCATCGACAGGCGTTCGCCCGGCACCAGTTCATTGCGGGTGGTAAATCGCCGCACAAGACCGCCTAACCGAACCTCCAGTGTGGCCAGCTGCACGCGCTCATCCTCATCGTGCACCTCGGCCGCCTGCACCCAGTCCAGAAATTTCGGGTAGCGCTCGACATCACGCACCAGCTCGTACATCTGTTCGGGCGTATAGGGGACGAGGGCGAAACGGTGGACTTCGGGCATGCGCGGTATTCTATATGACGAAAAACGGAAAACGGAAAACGTAAAATGGGGGAGGTCTCCTTGCTTCCTGAACGGGACGGTGGCCAATGGCAAGGCCACGCCGTTGGCCACGGCACTAAACAACGACCAATTCCCATCCCCCGTTTCACGTTTGCCGTTTTACATTTCCCCCCAACGCAAGTGCGCTATCATCGCAACGCCCGCGAACTTTCAACCCAAGGAAACCATGGCCAAGAAGCAGTCCTCATCGACCATCGCCCTGAACAAGCGCGCCCGCTTCGAGTACCAGCTCGAGGAGCGCTTCGAGGCGGGTGTTTCGTTGATGGGCTGGGAAGTCAAGGCGCTGCG
>SKZJ01000115.1 GCA_007127425.1 Wenzhouxiangella sp. | reverse complement strand
TGCTCAATGAGCCATGACAATCTCGGCTCGGGCAGATGCCAGTGAATTTTCCAGGCAAAATCAGGCACATCATCTCTTTCGAATTCCGGTGCCGGAGGCAAAATAATATCTTTTTCGGGTGTGTAGATATCGAACCATTTCCGTGTAGTGTAGAGCGGTACATGCGGCAGCCAAAAACCAACGGCCATAAAGAACGGGTTGTCAGGTTCAGTGGTGCCGAGCTCTCCGAGCCGGTCAATAGCCCAGCTTGCAAATTGATAATCATGGATCAGCGAATCGCCTTCCTCCGGAAAAACCCCCCAGTCAAGCAGCATATGATCTACCATATCAAGCGGTATATCCACTATTTTTTCATCCGGTACCGGTCCGAAGAACCGCGTTTCCGTACCCTCGTTCTGGAAAGTGGCTTTGTTGGAGGATGCACTGTGAAAAACTTTGCCTATGGCATAGGTCGAGTAACCGTGCTCTTCAAAATATTCAGGCATAGTCACCACATCTTTGGTAGCATCAAATTCGTGGTGAAGCGGTGAAAGATTATAAATACCGGTGGTGGTTGGGCGGAGGCCTGTCATCACACTCACCCGTGAGGGGTTACAGAGCGGCGCCTGAACATGCGCATTTGTGAAGAGAGTACCACGTGCAGCAAGCCGGTCAATATTTGGCGTTTGCACCTGCGGGTGGGTATTCATCACGCCGACCCAGTCGTTCAGGTCATCAATGGAAATAAATAAAATGTTCGGCGGAACCGGTGGATCTGTTGACTGGGATGGATTCGAAATTGCACATGTTGTGATTAAACAGAACATGAGAAAGTAAAAAACAGTTTTAGAAATCATTTCGGAAGGATATTTTATTTAGCGTTTAAAATCATCAAACAGTACAGACTAGCTCAAGGATCAAAGAATTTTACTTCGAATCCTTGATTTTCGAGCAGCATAAAATGATATCCAAGATCCTGCCAATTTGTTAAAATATCATATGGAGCATCATTAGGCCCGATAATAAACGAACCCAATACAATATCCTGAAGACCGTTACCGGTCAAATCACCCACATCCATTGTGAGCCAGTGCCCATCGTTTTGCTCCGGAAATGTTTTGGCTTTGAATTTCAATTCATGCGTGTCAATTGATTCATTAATCAAAAGAACAAAGCTTTCAGGTTCAGCTTGTGTATAATCCGGAAAGAATGAAATGGCTGCAATATCTGGTTTTCCATTCCCATTAAAATCGGCGACCATTGCTTTTTGAGCTCCATACATCGGATAAAAAAATGATTCATGAAAATTATTCTTGCCGTCATTCAAATAAATGCGAATGCCGTGATAGTTTTTTTGCACCGGAGTTAAATCGGCATTATCACCATTTACGTAAATTATATCTTTGTGGCCATTTCCAGAAATATCAGCAAGTTCAAAATAGGATGACCCATAAACCGGGGGGAAACGAAGCAGTACTTCCTCTTTAAAAATACCATCTCCCTGGTTTATATAAGCGAAGATGCCCTCATCGCCTTGCGCAAACAGGCTCAGAATATCGGGTAAACCATTGTTGTTAAAGTCGGTTATCCAGGCTTGAATTGCTCCCGGTTTGCTGCGCAATATGTGCTTCGTGTACGTACCATCCGGTTCATTTTCAAACCATGCCAAATCACCGCTATGATGCCCGAAATTACAGATAAGCAAATCCTCTCTGCCATTCTGATTCAAATCAGCCAGTTTCACATCAACAGGCCTGTGTAAACCTTTCAGCAATATCTCCGAATTGTCTGATGCAGATGAAAAATAATGAAGCTCTCCAGACTTTTCTTCTGAGGGTGCCATTATACCCATACCAAGTGCCAGAAGCTCATTTTCTGCTGTCTGTGCCAGGCTTGATGGTGCACTCCCCACTTGCATTATTTCAACAACTTCCATGTGCTTCAATTTATAGATAGCTCTATGGGCCAATGCTACAAAGATCGACTGTTCAGTTTCATCAATCTTTATAAAAGAGCTTGTGGGCGGAATTTCTTTATCTACTTTTATCCCTTTAGGTACAAATTCGTTTATCCCTACATTTTCTACAGATTTTTCGGACTGAGGAAGCATTTGCTCGGGTGAATTCTCAATGTAGTACTCAGCAATTTTCTCCCAATCATCACGGTGTATTACCGGCTCTTTTGGATAAATTATTTCTGCAATTTCCGGATTTTCATTAAACGGATCACGTGGTTCATAAAATAAGCCCAGTCTTCTTCCCATATCCGGCAAAACATATTCCCGCCACAATTTCCGGGTAAGTAGATCCGGGTTGGGCTTAAGATGACATCCACCGCAATAAGCATTTGCCAGCCTTTCGCCAGACCAGCCTATGGCTTTAACGGGGTTGGTTTCAACGTTATCACCAGTACCTGTATATGTAAAATCCTGAGTCTTTTCCTCATGTGATGAACAGGAAAGAATGAAGCATAGAAATAAAAACAAAATAAAATAGTACCAGCTCTGCTTCATGATCTCATGGCTATAAATTAAAATAGGTTCATCTTGTAAATTACATGGATTAATGATTTATATCCGGTTCAAGAATATATAAAACCTGAAGCGGCCCGCTGTTTTTTGCTACGAGCAGTATTTTGCCATTGGCAGTTTGAATAAAGACGATATCTCTGATATCGTGTGATGCTATTAATCCCGCCATGGTTCGGTACCTGCCTCAGGTTAAAAACTCTATATTCTCAACAAATGGGCCTATATTTAAAATTTGACCACTTATTTCATGAAGCGGCAAGTCATCAACCAGGCAGTTTTCAAAAGTTAATTGTTGCACTTTATGATCTTCATTAAATCCTCTTAGTGAAATTTCACCTTTATGATGCCAAATCACATTTCGAACAATGATTTCCCTGATATGACCGGGCGGATCATTACCGTATTTTTTACCGTCCGTTATAATAAGCTCGAATAGTTTTTCTTCTGCCCTTTCCACACGTATATCTTCAAATCGAATATTGCTGATCTCTGCAGGCCCGTCACAAACGATGCTGAATGCACTGTGCCCGTCAACCCTGCTGCCGCCTCTGGATTGCAATATGTCACAGTTTTTTACTGTAATATTTTTTATATATGAACCGCGTGTTTCAAAGCCGATTGTAAATCCATCACTAAAAGCGTACCCAACCATCGTATTGTCATAAACCTGAATATTTTCAGCATTCAGATAAGCTCGCGGAGTTTTTACGGCTATGCAATCATCCGTACATCGTAAAAAACAGTTGCGTATCACAAAATCACGGCATCCAAGGGGATTAATTCCATCTCCACTGTTACCGAAGCTTAGCACTTTGATGTCCCTGTATGTAACCTCCTGGCAGTTAGTAAGTGTATTGATCCAGTTTTTACCATTGCGAATTGTGATACCTTCAAAATAAATCTTGCTGGAGTTATCAATTCTTACCATCCGCTCATATTCATATTCACCATCCAAAATCCCTCGGCCCATTACGCGAATATTCTTCACACCATCGGCCCGTATACCACCATACACAATAGCTCCGGCAGCAATATAGAGCGTCTCATTTTCTTCTAAAGTAATGAAACCCGGCCTGTGTACACCCGGACCAAAATACCTTACATCTGTATCTTCGGATGATGGAACATCCGATTCAAAGGGGTCAGCGAAAAGGCATAATTCCGGAAGATCATTTATTTCAATATACAGCCTGTCCGGGCCGGATACTTTAAATGAAATTGTATTTCCGTTGATCCGGGTGTTTATCCCACGGCTGAGAGGCCGAATAAACGCTCTTTGAATATTTTCAGGTACTTCTATTGAAACTTCCAGTTCATCTTCACCGGAAAATGCAGCGATGTGAATTTCCTGTTGAACTCTGGTATACGGCCGGGAAGTAAACCAATCAGGCAACTCATCAAGGTTCATATTTGTCCGATACTTCTCGATCCAGATTTTCTGGTTATTTACGGTGACATTATACAAGTCGCTTTCAATTAAACTTTCAATGACCGGATAATGTTCAATTCTGTTTCTCTGTGTACATCCGGAAAGAAATGATTTGCCCACCATTGTACCACCAGCAATAAGCCCTAAACTTTTTAATGCCTCTTTTCTATTCATTTTTCTTTAATTAATTTAGAAAGTTCAATCACGCAAATTATTCAGATCATTCCGATCTATTTTATTCAGGCCAATCACGTCCGAGACGGAGTATATGTAACAAATTGATATCTGGTCCGGAATCGGGTATAAACAATTCAGCCTGTCCGTCGCCCGTTACATCAAACAGCATAATCCGGTCATCAGTTGGATGGCGGTAATCAATTTCACGCAGAATGGCAGGTTGAAATTGCCCGTTCAGATATTCGTAAAAGAGCCATGCTCCGGCCTCGCGAATGTCGTCATCTTCATCCTGTCCACGCACTTCGAGGTTCACTGGAGCAAATATCCCTTCCCGCTCTCCCCCCAGCCGAAGGGTTTTTACATTCCATACCCGATCGGGCTGAACACCTTTAATCACCGGGACCGGCAATTCATGTCGTTTCCAATTTTTGCTGTATTCATACCAATAAATAATACTTGTATTAAATCCACCTACGACAAGATCCAGTCCGTGTCCCTCACCACTTAAATCGCCCATATCCACGTGCAGTGGATGTTCCAACGTTTCATCAATTGTGCGAACTGTCCATGGTGCTGTTACATCCCCGTTCGGTTCCATCCAGAACAGGCCCGGTCGGGATCCGGGATTACGGCCTCTGTGATGCCGGGCAGTAAAAACAAAATCAATCGCCTTTCCATTGCCGGAAATATCCGCACGGTGAGGAGCCAGCCACCAGGCACTTTCGTGAGTTGTCATGATATGATCCTGCCAATGATCCGGGTTCAAAGGATTATCTCCTGTCAGTTTTAACCAATACACCCCTCCATTGCCTATTTCTCGTCCTTCCCAGGTATATACTAAATCGGGACGGCCGTCCCCATCAATATCGGTCACCAGCGCTTCCTGAACAAGTTGGCGATCACTCAGAATAATTGCTGTTTCCCAATCACCCCGAACATCATCACCTCGCTTGTGCAAGTAAATATTCCCATTTGGCTGATCCAGTGAAATTGCTTCGAGATGGCCATCTCCATTAAAGTCCCCCAGGGCATTGCCCTCGATTTCCCTAGGTGCATCAGCAATTGTATAGATATGATGCCTGGTCCAATCTTTCCAGGTGTCCCCCTGCTCAAACCACATAGTGGTACCGTAATCACCATTTGAAGTTAGAATATCGATTTTGCCATTGCCGGTAAAATCACCCAGATCGATCCCGTCGGCATCTCTAACCTCCAATTCAACAGACTCTATGATTACAGTATTTGGTACGTTAAACGTGGGTTTACTCACCTCCCTGTCACTATTTATACATGCATTACTGAAAAATAATAGTGTTATTAACAATATTACAGCGAGATATCTACAAGACATCAATTGATTGTTTTTCATTAGTTGGGTTGTATATTAAAATGATAGGTTCCTGAACCGGTTTCTACCACTATTCTGTCGTCCACAACACCTATAATTTGCAATTCCTGAACATCAACAAGCGACACCCCGCTCTCAAAAATTAAATCAGGATTGTTTCCCGGCAGAAAGACACGTGCAGTAGTATTTGCTGGAATTTCTATATCCAGATTAATCCCCTCATCTGTCTTTTCCCATTCGCTCTTAATTACCCCCCGCCAGGTATCATAGGAACCCCGAACCCACTCCAGATCTTCGATGAGTTCCGGGCGAATAATTATTCTCTTAAATCCGGGGTTTTCAGAATCAGGACGTATACCTGCCAGTGCTTTATAGAACCACTCGTCAATACTACCGAACATTACATGATTCCGGGACTGGGTGCCATCCCAGTTTTGCCACAACGTAGTTGCCCCCTGTTCGATCCAGTAACCCCAGGAAGGAAAAGACCGCTTGTTTGCGATCTTATACATAACGTCAGAATGGCCATACTCTGTTAAGACTCTCAAAAGGTATTTTGTGCCAACTACGCCGGTGGTTAAATGATAATCATTCTCTTCCAGGTTTTGCAACAACTGCTCCAGGATCACGTCCACATCTTCCGGTCGAGCCAAATCGTGGTAAAGTGCTCCCGCCAGCACCATTTGACTGCCACTATCCCAGGTCTGCTTATCCTCGTCGTAAAAACGGTGATGATAACCCTTCTTAATCTTATTGCCGAGACCGGTAAAATATCGCGCTTCCGACTCATTCCCCAGTTCTTCAGCCATCCTTGCAGCGATATTCGCAAATGAATGGAAATGCCCTGTTGCCAAGACTGCCCGGTTGCTGGGCACCAGGGTTTTATGATCGTCGATTCCAAATGAGAGTGTATAATCGTCTTCTGAATGGCGCTCAAGGTAACGCACATACATTGTTATCGGTTCAAAATATCGGTCGAGGATGGACAAATCACCCGTGTGTAAAAACAGATACCACGGTATTAACACAAATGCTCCTTCCCAATGAGGGCCATGACCTCTGCTTCTATACGCTTCGTCTGCTGACCAGGATAAATATCCCCAACCACTGGATGGAATAATTGCCGGCAATTGTCCTGTTGGCCGTTGTTCATCCACAAAATCATCCAGCCATTTTATATATGAAGAAACGGTTTCAAAGTTGATTAATCCGCCTTCAGCAACCAGATGGGCATCACCCGACCAGCCGATTTTTTCACGATGCGGGCAATCTGTTGGGTAACCATGGTAGTTACCAAGGTAAGAAAGCTTTTTGGCATCATGGATCTTACAGAAAAGTGAGTTGGAGGAGGAAAAAGACCCTGTTGTTTTAAGATCCGTGTGGATCACCTCCGCTTCCAGGTTTATAATTTCAACTCCATCAGGCACTTCAACCTGGGCATATTGAAAACCATAATAAACAAATGACGGACGCCAGTCCGAGGGTTGATCCGGTCCAATAATATATCTTGAAGTTTGCGCTTCGCCACTAAAAACAAACCGTTCCATCTCCTCATTGTCAAGTGTCCCATCATCATACAACCTTTCCCCATGGCGAATAACGATTTCAGCACCTTCCGGACCTTTAGCTGTTAGCCTGACACTGCCTGTGATGTTTTCGCCAAAATCGTAAACCTGAAGGTTTTTCTCTGGGTTCGTTACTTCTACTGGGAACAAACTTCTAACATGTCGGATGGGCGGCATCAATTGATTTCTTAATTTCCCGTCTGGACCAATTACTTCACGAGCATGGCTCCAATCAGAGGTATCAGCCGCGGGATCGGTCCAATTTCCTAAGGCAAGGCGTGCATCATAGGTTTCTCCATTATGAATACCATCGAATAAAATAGCTCCGGTCGTCTTTTTCCAGGACCGATCAGTCACAATTGTTTGAGTGGAACCGTCATCGTATGTAATGGCGAGCTGGGCTTTGAGTGATGCAGGTGCACGCCAGGGAGCACTATCAAAATCCCAGGCAGCTGCCGTATGGAAGTTGTACCACCCGGTTCCGAGAATGACACCAATCGCGTTCTTTCCATCATTAAGCTTATTCGTAACATCATAGGTTGTATATAAAACAGTTTTGTCATAACGAGTCTTCATTGGATCCAAAAGATGATCACCGACCCGCTTTCCATTAATAAAGGCTTCGTAATAACCCAGCCCGGATATATAAAGGCGTGCCGATGAAACCGATCTCTCATTAACGAAGCTTTTCCTGAAATATGGAGCCGGTGCCGGATCAAGAACTTCCTCTTCTACAGGATGCACAGGGTGATTAACTGCGGATATCCACACACCTTTCCAGTCTTTATCACTAAGCAATCCTGTTTCAAAAAAAACAGGATCAGCATAGGCACTTTGTCGGTTTTTTGCATCCCACACCGAAACTGTCCAATAATACCGTTTCGCGGAATCAAATAAAGGCCCCTCATATAAAACCTGAACTTGCTCGGCCGACTCAACAATACCACTGTCCCAGATATCGGTTTCTCCTTCCGTTAGTTTATTCTGTTCACTTGCAACTAAAATACGGTAGGCCGTCTGGCGGGCATTGCGTTCTTCTGATGACTTCAACTTCCAGCTAAGCCCAGGGTTCATTTCATCCAGGCCGACAGGATTTTCTGTGTATTGTGTGCGTAACTCGAAAGGTGATAAGTTTTGTGCAGCTAATTCAATCGATGAATTATAAAGAAAGATTAATAAAATAACTGTAAACAGTTTGTTCATGCTTTTAAATACTTTTTTGATAAATTAATTTTCTTTTTCCCATTTCAATCTGGCAATTTTAATACCCTGCATATCTGCAAGGTCACTGATATAATATTGCCCCTCGTGTTTAATAATTTCAGGAGCTTTGATGGGCAATGTTGTAATCAATTTACTGTCATCGTTCACACCAAAATTGTAAGGATTTTCTGACCGGTATATATACGTTTTCCCGGTAACGGACGAAGCCCTCAGTAAATAATAAAAACCATCAATTTTTAGAACGAAAGGACTTTCTGCACTTACCACCCCGTTTCCAGCAATTCCGCCTTCAGATACAATGGTGTAATCTCCCCAATTTCTTAAATTTTTGGAAGTTCTGACAATAATCGATCCCTTTCCCCAGCCATCCCCGGAAACTTGTGATACTGTGGAATAAGCGAAATACGTATCCCCATCCTGCATTACCATTATATCACGGCCGGCTCTCTCATATAAAAGATTGGTACCGTTATTTACAATCTCACGCTGAAAATTTTTACCGTCATCGCTGGTCATCAAGCGGGCGCCATTGGAGGTATAAAACATGTGATATTTCCCATCCAGTTTTAAAAAATGAGGCGCCTGTATGTGTTCGGCCGGTTCTATTTTCTCTCCATATTCTTCACTAGCACGTGCCGTTATTCCAATGGGTCTCCATGGACCTTCTTCAAGACTATCACCTTCCCATCCATACAGCAGCCGACCTACTTTCGTGCCGCGAATACAGGCCCACAGTTGCCAGGTTCCGTCATCGGCCTGAATAAACGAGTGATCAACAACGTCTTGCCTGTTGGGATCGGGGCCATTTAGCGAACCGAGATCAGGGGCTTCGGATATCCGCCACCATTCACTATCAAGCACCGGCACCTTTGGAACAGTTTCGGCACTTTGAGCATTTGCTATAAATGAATGAAATAGAAATCCGAAAAAAAGTAACAGGTAAATGTATATTAAGTGTTTTGAATTATTCATTAAATACCGGTTTTAGTTAATTTCTGTAGATATTTTTGTCTTTTCACTATTGGCAATAGTTTTGTTTGTATTTTAAGAGAGAGGAAAAAACCGGAATTCTACTCTAATTATATTTTATTTAAAAAAGATTTACAGAACGCGTTTACCGGTTAAATTAAGCAGCTAACGCATGTTTAATGTGATTTATAGGTCGATTGTTTTGTTTGTTGAGGTACTGAAGGAAGGT
>SKZJ01000024.1 GCA_007127425.1 Wenzhouxiangella sp. | reverse complement strand
CGATGCCGGTGACCGAGCCCGCGATCTGGGCATCGAGATCGGCATCCTCACGCCCGGCGAACACAACGCCATCACCGATGTGACCGGCGTGAAGGTCGGCCACCACACGCTGATCGAAGGTGACGACATCCGGACCGGGGTCACGGCCATCCTCCCGCATGACGGCAATCCGTTTGCCGAGCGCGTACCGGCCGCCGTTTACGTCGGCAATGGTTTCGGCAAGGCGCTGGGCCTGAGCCAGGTGCAGGAGCTGGGTGAGCTCGAAACTCCCATTGCCCTGACCAACACCCTGGGCATTTACCAGGCCGCGCATGGCGTGGCCGACTGGGTGCTGAACCTGGAAGGCAACGATGACGTGCGCTCGGTCAATGCCGTGGCGGGGGAGACCAACGATGGCTGGCTCAACGACATCCGCGCCCGAGTCATCGAGCCCGATCATGTCCATCGGGCCATCGAAGCGGCCGCGAGCGGCCAGGTGGCCGAGGGCAATGTCGGTGCCGGTACCGGCACGCGGGCGCTGGGCTTCAAGGCCGGGATCGGTACAGCCTCGCGGATACTGCCCGACTCCGAAGGGGGTTACACCCTGGGCGTGCTGGTGCAATCCAATTTCGGCGGCGTGTTGACCATTGACGGCGTACGCGTCGGCGAGCACCTGGGCAATCATTACCTGGCCGACAAGGTGCCCTACGATCGGCCCGATAAGACCAGTGGTGCGAATGCTTCAGGCTCGGAATACGATGAAGATGTCGACGGCTCGATCATGATCGTCGTGGCCACCAACGCGCCGGTCACCGCTCGCAACCTCGAACGCCTGGCCAGGCGCACACTGCTGGGCGTGGGTCGGGTCGGCGGTTTCATGTCCAACGGCTCGGGCGATTACGTCATCGCCTTTTCCACGGCCGACGAAGTACGCATCCATGCCGATGGACGTGACCGACACGAATTCACCGAGCTGTCCAATGCGGCCATGAGCCCGCTGTTTTTGGCCGCGGTCGAGGCCACCGAGGAAGCCATTCTCAATTCCCTGTTTGCCGCCGAGACCATGACCGGGCACGAGGGTCGGACCATCGAAGCGTTGCCGGTCGAGAAAGTCAAGAGCTTGCTGGAGCAGTCCCGTGGAGGTGGGTGAGTAGCGGGTGGCATCCAGTCGATCACGGCCTGGGCGGGTGATCGGCCCTGTCGGCTCGATTGGGCCTGGTGGCCCTGGCGTCGATACGATTGGCACGTTGCCACTGACGGCATGATCGCCTTCGGCATGGCTGTTGGTGAGGAAGATGGATCGGGATGACTCGGGTGGTTAGTCCGTCACCCGCCCCGACCGTGATCGACCGAATACCACCCGCTATGAAGTGTGCGAGAAGGTTTAAAGGCGGGGAGGTGGCATCGTGTCCCTGTTTGTTTTCAACTTATTCCCACCTCGCCCCCACCCCTCTCTGTGCCAGCCAAGGTCCGGCAATCGGCACTCATCTGCGATAATCTCCGCTTCCTTGTCATGCGAACCAAAGAAGCGAGAGACATGCTGAAATTCATTCCCGTCGCAATTTTCATGGTGCTGGCCGTACCGGCGCTGGCCGACGAACGTTCCCCCGAGTACCAGCGCGCCCTTGAGCTGCTGGCCGATACGCCATTGATCGACGGCCACAACGACGTGCCCTGGCAGTATCGGACGCGGGTCGACAATCGCCTTGAAGCCATCGACCTGAACGACGACACTTCCGAGCTTGACCCGCCCATGCACACCGACATGGAGCGGCTGAAGGCAGGGCGGCTCGGCGCGCAGTTCTGGTCGGTGTATGTCCCGCCGGCCTATAGCGGTGACGAAGCGGTGCGAGTCCAGCTCGAACAGATCGACCTGACTCACCGCCTGATCGATCGCCACGATGAGCTGGAGTTCGTTACGACCGCCGACGAGCTGGAACGTGTGTTCGGCGAAGGAAAGATTCCTTCCATGCTGGGCCTGGAGGGCGGGCATGTGCTCAACAATTCCCTGGCCACCCTGCGCATGTTCCATCGCCTCGGTGCCATCTACCTCACGCTGACCCACTGGCAGAGCCATGACTGGGCCGATGCTGCCACCGACACACCGCGCCACGACGGATTGAGCGACTTCGGCAAGGAAGTCGTGCGCGAGATGAACTGGCTGGGCATGCTCATCGATCTGTCGCACGTCAGTCCGGCGGTCATGCACGACACGCTCGATGTCAGTGAAGCACCGGTGATCTTCTCGCATTCCTCGGCCATGGGCGTGACCCCGCATCCGCGCAACGTGCCCGACGATGTGCTCGATCGACTGCCCGATAACGGCGGCGTGGTCATGGTCACTTTCGTGCCGAGTTTCGTCAACGAGGAGGTGCGCCAGTGGGGTGCCGAGCGTACTGCAAAACGCAGCCGGCTCGAAGACCTGCATCCCGGCGACCCCAAAGCCGTCGAAGCCGGCATGGAAGCCTGGCTGGAAGCCAATCCGCAAGAGCAGGCCCACCTGACCGACGTGGCCGACCATATCGACTACATCCGTGAGCGTATCGGTGTCGAGCACATCGGCATCGGCGGTGACTACGACGGCATCACCACCGTCCCGGTCGGCCTGGAGGATGCCTCCACCTACCCCGCCCTGGTTGCCGAGCTGATCCGACGCGGCTACGAAGACGGCGACATCCGCGCCATCCTCGGCAACAACGTTCTGCGTGTGATGCGGGAAGCCGAAGCCGTTTCCGAGCGCCTGCAGTCCGAACGCCCGGCCTCCGACGCGCGCTTCGAAGACTTCGAATGACCCCGAACGGGTGGGGTCCTGCCCCACCCGTTGAGGTGACCGAAAACGGGACACAACCCGGGCGGGTTTTGTTGACAGGGACGCTTCTGAATATGAGGACCGAGCAGCGCATGCATCGATCATTCGGACGGGTTATGGTGGTGGCATGACTGAACACCACACCACACCGCAGTTTCCCATCGGCCAGATCGTCCATCACCGCAGGTACGACTACCGCGGCGTCATTGTCGATATCGACCCGGTCTTCGAGGGCACCGAGGAATGGTACGAGCAAATGGCCGTCAGCCTGCCGCCACGGGACAAGCCCTGGTACCACGTCCTTGTCGACGGTGCCGAGCATTCCACCTACGTCGCCGAACAGCACCTGGAAGCCGATCCCTCCGGTCACCAGATCAGCCATCCCCTCCTGGGTCAGTTCTTCGACCGCTTCGAGCGGGGCCGCTATTACCTGGCGGTTCGGCCCCACTGAACGGTTGGCCGGCACAACGCGGTGACTCAGGTGCGGCGGCCGGATTTGCAGATATTCCGTGATCCGGGTTAGTTTCAGATCATTGCGTTATCGAGCAAACCACGGGAGGCAACCATGAAGTGCTCCGTCATTGCATTGCTGACAGCATTCGTGCTGGTGGCGACCCCAGACCTTCAGGCCGATGAACACGACCGGGCCGTTCAGCACCAGCAGTTCGCCGAACGCTACATCCAGGCCTACAATGCCCGCGATTTCGACGCGCTTGAGGCGATGATTGCCGAGACCATCGTGCTCAACGGCGAGGAAACCGAGCGCAGCGATTTCCTGGGCGTGGTTCGTCAGTACATGACCTGGTTTCCCGATGTCCGACTGGATGCCACCCGTATCGTCGGTGCCGAAGATCACGTGACCCTGCGGTTCGAAGTCACCGCTACCGGTTCCGGCGAAATGATGGGGCATGACATCGACGGCAAGGAAATCAGCACCACGGAATTGATCCTGTTCCGGATCAGCGATGAGCGCATTACCGAAACCTGGTACGAATGGGACGAACTGTCGTTCTGGGCGCAACTCGGCGTGATCGAACGCCCCTGAATGCAGCGAGAAGCGGGTGGGCTGCAAACCCGTGGGTTCATCGATCTTCATTTCGGGACGAACCTTCGACTCCTGAAAGGCCCGGGCCAATACGCTGAAGTACGGTGCCCCCGCTGCCTCAGCGATGCATTCACATCCATCCCCAGCCGTTACAATACCGGGTTCGGACAATGAAAAACGCCCCGCGAGAGGACAGGCATGGTTCAACAGTACCCCCATCCGGATGATCTGGATCCGCAGGAGACACAGGAGTGGCTGGAGTCGCTGGCCGCTATCGTCGACCGTGACGGCCCGCAGCGGGCGCATTTCATTCTTGAACGTCTGGTCGAACTGGCACGGCGCAGCGGCGCCCACCTGCCGTTTGACCTGACCACCGCCTACCTCAACACCATTCCACCGCATCGCCAGGCGGCCATGCCCGGTGACGGTGGACTGGAGCGGCGCATTCGTTCCATCATCCGCTGGAATGCCATGGCGATGGTGGTGCGTGCCTCGCGCCGCGGCGGCGAACTGGGCGGCCATATTTCCAGCTTCGCCTCGGCGGCCACGCTCTACGACGTCGGTTTCAATCACTTCTTCAAGGGACCGGATCACGAAGATGGTGCCGACCTGGTCTATATTCAGGGCCACTGCTCGCCGGGCATTTATGCGCGTGCCTTCCTCGAGGGCCGGTTGACCGAAGAACAACTCGACGGCTTCCGCGAGGAAACCGAGGGCGAGGGCCTGAGTTCCTATCCACACCCCTGGCTGATGCCGGATTTCTGGCAGTTTCCGACCGTGTCGATGGGCTTGGGGCCCATCATGTCCATCTATCAGGCACGTTTTCTCAAGTACATGACCAATCGCGGCATCATCGATGCCGGCAAGCGCAAGGTGTGGAGTTTCCTCGGCGACGGCGAGATGGACGAGCCGGAATCGCTGGGTGCGATCTCGCTGGGCGGGCGCGAGAAACTCGACAACCTGGTGTGGGTGGTCAACTGCAATCTGCAACGACTCGACGGGCCGGTCAGAGGCAACGGCCAGATCATCCAGGAACTTGAAGGCGTATTCCGCGGCGCCGGCTGGAACGTGATCAAGGTGGTCTGGGGCTCTTACTGGGATCCGCTGCTGGCGCGCGATACCAAGGGGCTGTTGCGCAAGCGCATGGAAGAGGCGCTCGACGGTGACTACCAGAAGTACAAGGCCAAGGACGGCGCCTACGTGCGTGAGCATTTCTTCGGCGCCTACGACGAGCTCAAGGAATTGGTCGCTGACCTGTCCGACGAGGACATCTGGCGCCTCAACCGCGGCGGTCACGATCCCCACAAGCTCTATGCCGCCTATCATGAGGCTGTTCACCATGAAGGCCGCCCGACCGTGATTCTGGCCAAGACCATCAAGGGCTACGGCCTGGGCAAGTCCGGCGAGGGGCAGAACATCTCCCACCAGCAAAAGAAGCTCGACGACGAGGGGGTGAAATACTTCCGCGACCGCTTCAATGTACCGGTATCCGACGACAAATTGAGCGATGTGCCCTATTACCATCCGGGTGAGGACTCGGAGGAAGTGCGCTACATGAAGCAGCGCCGCAAGGAGCTCGGCGGCTTCCTGCCGCAGCGCCGGGTCGAGGAGAAACTGCTGGAGGTGCCCGAGCTCAAGGCCTTCGAGTCCATCATGAAAGATACCGGTGAGCGCGAGATATCGACCACCATGGCTTTCGTGCGCGCGCTGGCCGTGATGCTCCGGGACAAGAACATCAAGAAGAATATCGTGCCGATTATCTGTGACGAGGCGCGCACGTTTGGCATGGAAGGCCTGTTCCGGCAGATTGGCATCTACGCGCCTGAAGGTCAGCTCTACGAGCCAGTTGATTCCGACCAGCTTGCCTATTACAAGGAAGACAAGCAGGGCCAGGTGTTGCAGGAAGGCATCACCGAGGCCGGCTCGATGAGTTCGTGGATCGCCGCGGCGACCAGCTACGCGACCAACGGCGTGCCGATGATCCCGTTCTACACGTTCTATTCCATGTTCGGATTCCAGCGCATCGGCGACCTGGCCTGGGCGGCCGGTGACATGCGCGCACGCGGCTTCCTGATCGGCGGCACTTCGGGTCGCACGACGCTCAATGGCGAGGGCCTGCAGCACGAAGACGGCCACAGTCAGGTGATTGCCGGCACCGTGCCCAACTGCATTACCTACGATCCGACCTTTGCCTACGAACTGGCCGTGATCCTTCAGGACGGGCTCAAGCGCATGTATGCCAGGGGCGAAGATGTTTACTACTACATCACCGTACTCAATGAGAATTACCACCATCCTGCGATGCCGGAGGGTGCCGAGGAGGGTATTCGCCGGGGCATGTACCTGTTCCGCGAGCCGGATTTCGCCCAGGTACAACTGATGGGTAGCGGTTCCATCCTGCGCGAGGTGATCGCCGCGGCCGAATGGCTCGAAGAGGACTTCGGCATCACGGCCAACATCTGGTCGGTGCCAAGCTTCAATGAACTGCGCAAGGACGGTTACGAGGTTGCACGCCGCAACCGGCTGAATCCTGATCAGCCGGCGAAGTCTGCGTGGATCACGGCCCTGCTCAAGGATCGAGACGGGCCGGTGGTCGCGGCCACCGATTACGTGCGTGCTTACGCCGACCAGGTTCGCGAATTCATCCCGCAGGACGACTATATCGTGCTCGGCACCGACGGCTTCGGCCGCTCGGATACGCGCGAGAACCTGCGCAGCTTCTTCGAGGTCGACCGCAAGCACGTCGCCTGGGCGGCGCTCGTGGGTCTCAATCGCCAGGGCAAGTTCGGCGACGACGACCTGATCAAGGCGCGCAAGACACTGGACATCGACCCCGACAAGCCGCTGCCGCTGAAGGTTTGATGGACTATGGTAGGTCGGGGATGCAACCCCGACCTACGCGACCGATCGAGACAATAGACGAGACATACCTCATGAGCAACAAGAAAGAAATCAAGGTTCCCGACATTGGCGACTTCGACAAGGTGCCGGTCATCGAGGTACTGGTGTCGGTCGGCGACGAGGTCGAGAAGGAGGATTCGCTGGTCACGCTGGAGTCGGACAAGGCGACGATGGAAGTGCCGTCGACGGACGCCGGCAAGATCGTCGAGATGAAGGTCAGTGAAGGCGACGAAGTGGGCGAGGGGGATGTGATTGCGGTGGTTGAGGTGGCTTCGGCAGGGGGAGAGGAAGCGTCGGACGAAGATGAGTCCAATGATGAAGGTGGTCGGGACTCGGGTGAGACGGAAGACGGAAGACGGGGGACGGGAGAGGGTGAGAAGGATGCCGGTGAGGCTGATGAAGACCGCCCGGAAACTGACGCGAAACGTCATCCCGGACTTGATCCGGGACCTGAACCGGAAACCGATTCCGACGCCGGAACCGGGGAACCAGATCCCCATTCTCCTCCCCCGCGCGCCGACGGCACGCAGGCTGTGCCCGGCTGGGGCGACGACGTGCCGCCGCCTCCGGTGCCGTTCGATGGAATGGATCGTGATCCCGGCTCATTGCCACATGCTTCGCCGTCGGTGCGCAAGCTGGCGCGCGAGCTGGGCGTGGAGCTATCCGGCGTCAAGGGGTCGGGCCGCAAGGGGCGAATTACCGAGGACGACCTCAAGGCGCACGTCAAGCAAGCGATGGAGACTGGCGGCGGGGCAGCGGCTGCCGGCGGTGCGGGACTGAACATTGCCGACATGCCCGAGGTGGATTTTTCAAAGTTCGGCGAGATCGAGGAGGAGAAGCTCTCGCGTATCAAGCGGATTTCCGGCCCCGCCCTGCATCGTAACTGGGTCTCGATTCCGCATGTGACGCAGTTCGACGAGGCCGACATCACCCAGATGGAGGCCTTCCGCAAGGCGAGCAAGGACAAGGCCGAAGCGGCCGGCACGAAGATGACGCCATTGGTGTTCATGATCAAGGCGGTAGTGGCCGCGCTCAGGGAGTTCCCGGACTTCAACGCCTCGTTGTCCAATGACGGCGAGACCTTGATCCGCAAGAAGTATTTCCATATCGGCGTGGCCGTCGACACCCCGAACGGGCTGGTCGTGCCGGTACTCAGGGATTGCGATCAGAAGGGCCTGCTGGAACTGGCGCAGGAGTTGACCGATCTTTCCACGCGGGCGCGTGAAGGCAAGCTCAAGGGCGACGAGATGAAGGGCGGCTGCTTTTCCATCTCCAGCCTGGGCGGCATCGGCGGCACGGCGTTCACTCCCATCATCAATGCACCGGAGCTGGCCATCCTGGGCGTGTCGCGTTCGGAAACCAAACCGGTCTGGGACGGCGAGCAATTCAAACCGCGCCTGATGCTGCCGCTGTCGTTGTCCTACGACCACCGCGTCATCGACGGGGCGGCTGCCGCGCGCTTCACCCGCTTCCTGGCCGAGCAGCTCGAAGACCTGCGCCGGCTGTTGCTGTAGCCGAGATGGCCGCTGGCGGCTCGCATAATCCCGGCTTCGGCATGATGATGGTGGCCGCGGTCGGCTTGCTGGCGTTGCTGACCTGGTTTTTTGCCGGCGTGGTCGACGAACGCGCCAACCCTAACCGCCAGGTGCATAGCCAGGTCGTCAATGGTGCCGTCGAGGTGGTGCTGGATGCCGACCGCCAGGGACACTTTGTCGCCACCGGCCAGATCAACGGCCGCGATGTGCGCTTCCTGGTCGATACCGGGGCGACGCTGGTATCGGTGCCCGAGTCGCTGGCCGATCGCCTGGGGCTGGAGCGCACCGCCCCGATCCGGCTGGAAACGGCCGGCGGTACCGTGCAGGGCTGGATGACCCGCCTGGACGAGGTGCGCCTGGGCGACATCGTCCAGCACGACGTGCCGGCCGCCATCAACCCGGGCCGCCATGAAAGCGTGCTGCTGGGCATGAGCTTCCTGCGGGACCTGGAAATGACCCAGCGCCGCGGTGAACTGCGCCTGGTGACGGATGGATAAGTGAGATCGTAGGTCGGGGTAGCGCAGTTCGGAGTCAGGGTGCGGTTTGCGAAGCAAGAAGCACTCTGACGGAGAACGGTTGCGCGTATCCCCGACGGACGACCTTTCGGACGAGAACACGCGTAGCTACGTGTGAACAAGGCTTGATCGTTGACCGTCGGGGATGTCACCCCGACCCACGCGACCGCTCGAGACAATAGACGAGACCAAGACCATGAGCAACAAACAAGAAATCAAGGTTCCCGACATTGGCGACTTCGACAAGGTGCCGGTCATCGAGGTACTGGTGTCGGTCGGCGACGAGGTCGAGAAGGAAGATTCGCTGGTCACGCTGGAATCGGACAAGGCGACCATGGAAGTGCCCTCGCCCGAGGCGGGAAAGATCGTCGAACTGAAGGTCGGCGAGGGCGATGAAGTGGGTGAGGGGGATGTGATTGCTGTGGTTGAGGTGGCTTCGGAAGGTGGAGAGGAAGCGTCGGACGAAGGCGACTCCAATGATGAAAATGATCGGGACTCGGGACTCGGGACTCGGGACTCGGGTGAGACGGAAGAGGGAAGACGGGAGACGGGAGAGGGTGAGAAGGATGCCGGTGAGGCCGATCAAGCCCGCCCGGAAACTGACGCGAAGCGTCATCCCGGACTTGATCCGGGACCTGAACCGGAAACCGATCGGTCTCCGACCGATCATGACTACGACT
>SKZJ01000080.1 GCA_007127425.1 Wenzhouxiangella sp. | reverse complement strand
GTGGGCAACTGCCTGGTCAAGATCACCATTCTTCAACCGCGCCTGCCCGGCCGCCAACCGCGCCTCGTAGCCGTCACGGCCCTGGTCGATGAGTTTTTCGATGGCTTCTGGGTTCATGGGGTGTGATGGTAAGAGGAGTAGAGGGAAGAGGGAAGAGGGAACGGACCGTCTCCCGTCTTCCCTCTCCCCCTCTACCCGTCCACTCAATGCCTCCAGTACGCCGGCGTCAGCAACACCAGGATGGTGAAGATCTCCAGCCGGCCGAGCAGCATCGCAAAGCTCATCAGCCACTTGGTCGAATCTTTCAGGCTGCCCCAGTTGGCGCCGGCGTCGCCCAGGGCCGGACCGAGGTTATTCATGGCCGAGAACACCACCGACATGGCGCTGACCAGGTCATGCTCGATGCCGGCAACGATCAGGGTCAGCACGACCACACAGGCGATGTAAAGAGAAACGAACCCCCACACGGCGTTGGCGACTTCCTGGTTGAGGGTACGCCCGCCGAGCTTGAGCGGCACTACCGCCCGCGGATGAATCAGGCGCTGCAACTCGCGAAGACCCTGCTTGGTGAGCAGGTAGACGCGCACGATCTTGAAACCGCCCGTGGTGGCGCCGGCACAGCCACCGAGGGCGCTGACCAGCAACAGCAGCAAGGGCAGCATGCCGGGCCAGCGGTACACCTCGTCGGTGACAAAGCCGGTGGTGGTGGTGTAGGACACGGCCTGGAACACGGCATAGCGCAGCGACTCCCAGAAGCTGTCGTAGACGTGCTGCTGCCACAAAAGGATCGTGGCCACGGCCGAGATCAGCACCAGCAGGATGGCGAACAGCCTGAGTTCGGGATCGCGCAGGTAAACCTGGGCGGTCGCGCGGCGCAGGGCCAGGAAATGCAATGCGAAGTTGAAACTGGCAACGAACACGAAGAAGACGACCAGCCAGTCGATCAGCGCGCTGTCGAAATGGCCAATGGAATCATCGTAGGTGGAAAAACCAGCCGTGGCGATGGTCGAAAAGCTATGGGTGACGGCGTCGAAGAGGCTCATGCCGGCGGCCCAGTAGGCAGCCGCACACACGGCGGTCAAACCGATGTAGATCAGCCACAGAGCCCTGGCCGTTTCGGCGATGCGCGGGGTGAGCCGACTTTCCTTGACCGGTCCGGTCACCTCGGCCTTGTAGACCTGCATGCCGCCGATGCGAAGCATGGGCAGGATGGCCACCGCCAGCACGATGATGCCCAGCCCCCCCATCCACTGCAACTGCTGGCGGTACCAGCGAATGGAGATGGGCATCTGGTCGATGCCGGAAAAGACTGTCGCGCCGGTGGTCGTAATACCGGAGGTCGACTCGAACACGGCATCGGCCACACTGGCATCGAGCGCCAGGATGAACGGGAACGAACCGGCCAGGCAAACCGCCCCCCAGCACGCGACCACCACCAGGAAGCCGTCGCGCACGCGCAGTTCACGATTGGCATGACGTACCGGCCAGTACATCAGGGCAGCAATCACCATCACTGCGATCAGGCTGGAGACGAACGCGAAGGCAGCGCCGTCGTTGCTGACCACCGCGAACAGCAGTGGCGGCAGGAAGCCCAGGCCCAGGAAACCGAGCAGCACGGCAACGATGCGCTGAACCGGGGCGTAAGCCTTCATTACACGAACATGGCGTCGACGGCGAACAACTTTTCGACGCGGCGGATCTGGCGTTGATCGGCCACGAAAAGGATGACGTGATCGTCGGGCTCGATCATGACGTCGTGATGCGCGATGATCACGTCCTCGCCGCGAATAATGCCGCCGATTGAGGTATCCGGTGGCAAATCGATTTCCTCGATGCGCTTGCCGACCACCTTCGACTGCCCCGGACGGCCGTGGGCGACGGCCTCGATGGCTTCGGCGGCACCGCGCCGGAGGGAATGCACGCGCACCATGTGCCCGCGGCGAATGTGGGTGAGCAGCGCGCCGATGGTGACCTGCTGCGGGCTGACGGCAACGTCGATGCGATCGGACTCAACCAGGTCGACGTAGGCCGGGCGATTGATCAGGGTAATGACCTTGTCGGCCCCCATGCGCTTGGCCAGCATGGAGGAGAGGATATTGGCCTCGTCATCATTGGTCAGCGCACAGTAGACATCGATTTCGTCGATGCCCTCCTCGTGCAGCAGGTCCTCGTCGGCGCAGTCGCCGACCAGCACGATGGTGGTATCGAGATCCTCGGCGATGGCCTCGGCGCGTTCGAGGTCGCGCTCAACCAGCTTGACGTGGTATCGACGCTCCAGGCGCCGGGCCAGGGCGGCACCGATGTTGCCGCCACCGGCCAGCATGATGCGGTTGGCCGGCCCGCCCATGCGCCGCAGTTCGCGCATGACCACCGGGATGTCGTCACGCGCAGCCAGAAAGTAAACGATGTCGTCCACCTCGATGACCGTGTCGCCCTTGGGAATGATGGGCTTGTCGTTGCGGAAAATGGCAGCCACGCGCGCATCGACGCTGTCGGGCAGCTTTTCGCGCAACTCCCTCAACTCATGCCCCACCAGCGGCCCGTCGTAGAACGCACGGGTGCCGACGAGCTGGGCACGACCATCGGCGAAATCCAGCACCTGCAGCGCCCCCGGGTACTCGATCAGGCGCTGGATATGATCGGTCACCAGGCCTTCCGGGCTGATCAGGACGTCGATCGGCGCGTGCTCGCGGTCGAATAACTCGGGATGGGCCAGATAGTCGGCCGCGCGCACCCGCGCGACCTTGGTCGGGGTATTGAACAACGAGTAGGCCACCTGGCAGGCCACCATGTTGGTCTCGTCGGAATTGGTCAGTGCGATCAGCAACTCGGCATCCTCGATGCCGGCCCGGATCAGCGTCTGCGGATGCGCGCCGTGGCCGAGCACGGTGCGTATATCGAGTTTCTCCTGCAGTTCGCGCAACCGGGCGGCATCGGTGTCGACCACGGTGATATCGAAGTCTTCCTGGCTGAGACTGCGCGCCATGCCCGTGCCCACCTGACCGGCGCCGAGAATGATGATCTGCATCGTTTACATTCCCCTCTAGGTTCAGACCTGCTTGGGGTCGATTCCCAGTTGCTTGAGCTTGCGGTACAGGTGAGTACGTTCCATTTCCACCACCTCGGCCAGGCGACCGACACTGCCTTCGACCGACTGCAGCTTGAAGGTCAGGTACTGACGCTCGAACTCTTCACGCGCATCGCGCAGGGGCATATTGAACAATGCCGGCACTTTCTGATCGCCGACCGTCTCACCGGTATCGGACTGCGCGAGTGCTTCCTCAACCTCCGCCACGCTCACCTCCTCGGATCCGCCGAGGATCAGCAGGCGCTGGACAAGGTTCTTCAACTCGCGCAGGTTGCCCGGCCAGTGATACTGGCGCAGCCGGTTCTGCGCGGCGACCGGAAAGTGACGGTAAGGCGTGCCGGCACGGCTGGGAAAGTACTCGGCGTAGAAGCGGACCAGATCGGGTACATCTTCCTGGCGTTCCCTGAGCGGCGGAACCTGCAGGGGCAGTACATTGAGTTGGTAGAACAGCGCTTCGTCAAACCGCCCGTCGCGCACCTGTTTCTCCAGTGGCTGGCTGGTGCCGGCAATCAGTCGGACATCCAGCGCCGGGCTGTCGGGTCGATCGGGATCGAGCCGACCGCTCTCGAGCACCTTGAGCAGGGTGGTCTGCCCGGCACGATCGAGGCGCGAGACGTCATCGATGCACAGAACGCCCCCCTGGGCCTCGGCCAGCAGGCCGCCCTCGCCGATGAGCAGTCCCTCCCAGGAGTCGCCGTCGATGCGCGTTGCGGCACTGACAAACGGGCCCTCGGCACGCTTCGAATGGGCATGAATCCAGCGCGCCGCCTCCTGCTTGCCCACGCCGGGCTCGCCGGTAACGAGTACCGACGCATCATGGGCCGCCACGCGCTCCAGGCGCTGGCGCAGTTGCTGGACCGCCTGTGAGCGCCCTATCGGCTCGAGTACCGCGGGACGCTGCCGTCGCAAATCGGCATTCTCGCGTTTGAGGCGACCGGCCTCGAGCGCATTCTCGATGGTGACCATCAACCGCGCCATGGAAACCGGTTTCTCGATGAAATCGAAAGCGCCCAACCGGGTGGCCTCGACGGCGGTTTCCACTGACCCATGTCCGGAAATCATCACCACCGGACAATCGAGCGTACCGGAGTCGCGCCATTCCCTGAGGAGGCTGACGCCGTCGGTATCGGGCATCCACACATCGAGCAGGATCATGTCGGGCGCCTGCTGCGAGCGCGCTTCGCGCGCGCTGGCGGCATCGGCGGCACTGACGACGTCATGACCCTCGTCGGTCAGGATGTCGCCGATGAGTTCACGGATATCGGGTTCGTCATCGACGATGAGAATGCGGGCTGCGGACATGTTGGTTATTGTTTCACGGCTGCCGGTGGAGTTGCCACAGCATAGCGCAGTCCTCCAGGCCCGAACGGATCATCCGCGCGGCAGCCAGATGCGGACCTCGGCACCACCACTTGGTGGATTCGACACCTCGATCTCACCACCGTGCTCGTCGATGGTTCGACGCACGATGGCCAGGCCCAGTCCGGAGCCACGCGGCTTGGTCGTCACGTAGGGCTCGAAAATGCGCTCCAGCACTTCCGGGGCGAATCCGGGGCCGTCGTCAGTCAGGCTGATGAGGACGCCATCATGCTCCTCGCGACCCTGCCGACAGATACGGACCCGGATATGGGGCTGGCCTTCCGGGTGGGCTTCCTGTGCGTTGCGTACCAGGTTGAGCAACACCTGGCGCAGACGACCGGCATCGGCCTGGATGTCGTCGACATCGTCGTCGACATCGACCTCGAAGTCGATCGGCATATTACCGCTGGCATACAGATCGACCACTTCCCCAACCAGCTTGCCGGGGTGAATCGACTCGACGTTCAGCCCGCTCGGACGGGCGTAGTCGCCGAAACTGTCGACCAGGCGTTTGAGTGCATCGACCTGGGCGCGAATCGTGCCGGTGGCCTTGGTCAACAGTTGGCGCTGCTCGTCGGGCAGGCCCGGCTCGAGTTTGTAGGCCAGTCGCTCCGCGGCCAGCTGGATGGGTGTCAAGGGATTCTTGACCTCGTGGGCCAGCCGCCGGGCCACCTCGCCCCAGGCCGCCTCGCGCTGCGCCTGGTCGAGCACGGTGACGTCGTCGAACACGACGACATGCCCCCCCGCCTCGGCGGGCAGATCGGAGCCGCGACAGACCAGCACCAGCGGTCGTTCGGGGGTCCCGAGCTTGATCTCCCGTCGCCAGTCGGCCCCGGGCACGGCGTGACGCTCGGCAATCATGGTAAAGAGCGGTTCGAGATCGGGCCGCACGCGCGCCAGTGCCTCGACTGTCTTGCCCCGCACGTCGGCTGCATCCAGGCCGAGAATACCCACGGCCGAATCATTGAAGGCGCTGATCCCCCCGTCCGCGTCGATCGCGAGGACCCCGGCCGAAAGCCGCCCCAGCACGATCTCGAGGTAACGCCGTTGCGCTTCCAGCTCAGTTCGGCTGGCTGCCAGTTCACGCTTCATCGTGTTGAACGAACCGACCAGGAAACCGAGCTCGTCACGGGTGGTGACCGCCAGGTCGCCGGGGAAACGGCCGGCGGCAATCTCTTCGGTGGCCTCGGCCAGCTCACGGATCGGCTGGGTCAGGCGACGGGCGGCGTTGAACGCCAGCAGCATGGCCAGCAGCACGGTCAGCAAGAGCACCAGCGAGAGGATCAGGATCAGGCTCTGCTGCAGGCGATTGCGCAGGTAGGTGACGTTCTGGTAGCGAAAATAGGCCTGTTCGATATTGCCGGCCAGGTGGCTGAAGTCGTCGGGCAGGGGATAAATCGCCTGCAGCACCAGCGGCTCGCCACCCAGCAGGGGCGCGCCGAGCCGACGCAGCACCCGAATCTGGATCCCCCCCTCGGTCGGCTCGGCAGCCGCGTACTCCTGGTTCTGCAGTGCCTGCACCAGGGCAAAGTCGTTGGGGCGATCGGCGACCAGCTGCCCGGGGTCGATGCTGACCATGACCTCTGCCCGGCCGCCGCCGTCCAGCACCGTCAGCTCGGTCGGACCGGCCGAACTGACCTGGCGCAAGAGCTGGCCGAACAGGCGGTCGTCGTCGGACAGGTCCAGGCGCTCGGCCAGGCGGGTGATCTGGCCGCGTACCTCGCGGGTTCTGATGTCCATGAACATCTGACCCAACTCGATGGAATCGGCCAGCGCCTGTTCGGCCTCCACGTCCATCCAGCCGTCGATGGTGTCGGTCATGAACTGGATGGCGAACAGGTAGAGCACGACGACCGGAGGCAGGGTGAGCGCGACAAAGACCGCCACCAGCCGGGCAGTAAGCCGGGCACCCACCTCGCCTGCGCGCAGACGCTGGATCAGCTTGACCAGCCGACCGATGATCACCGCCAGCAGGATCAGCACCGAAATACCGGTCAGCACGATGATCCACATGGCCAGGCGACCGAGCTGGGTGGCCTCCTGCTCAACCGAAGAGACCAGGTAAAGCGAGCCGAGCAGGACGATCAGGACGGCCGTCAGCGGGATGGCCCGCAGCACCCTTCGCCAACCGGTTTTACGGGGCATCGTTTTCAACTCCGGCGGTCGACCATTCCTGCCACTTGCTGCGCAAGCGCCATTGCGGATCGAACCAGGACGGCAGTCGCATCGGCGAAGGCAGCCGCGAGCGATCCAGTTCGGCGCGGGCCTGGACCCGCCAGGGCCCACGCTCAAGCTCGTCATCTTCGAGCTTGACCGACCACGGTTGCGGCTCCTCCAGCGCGTTGAGCAGCATGTTCAGGCGCGGGTAACTGCTGTGGCTATCGTCGCGCAGGTAGACGAGCTGGTAGTGGCGGCTCAAGGGCAAGTAGCTGATCTCGAGTCGGTGCTTGCGTATGCGATCGAAGCCAGGCATGAACACCGGTCCGCCGGTCGCGCGAGTCTGCACCGCGACGGTGAGCGTCACGCCGCGCTCGAGCGCCTCGATCATCGCCGGGCTGGGTTCGAAGCGGATGCCGGCAACCAGATCGTAACCCTCGGCATCGCGTTCCAGGCGGGGCTCGACCAGATCGATCTGCCACTCGCGCCCGGTCTCGCTACTGCAGGCGACGAGCAGCAAGACAATAAAAGCCGTCGCAATCCTCATCGCCGGGCAACAACTGGCGCCCGGGACCGACAGCACGGCCGGGCAGCTCGGGATGATCGATGACGCGGGCATCGGCATGGCGCTCCAGGAATGATTGGATCTGTCCGGCATTCTCCGCCACCAGCACCGAGCAGGTAGCGTAGACAAGGATACCGCCGGGCTCGAGCAGCGGCCACAGTGCATCGAGCATGGCGCGCTGGGTTGCAACCAGCGTCTCCACGTCGGAGGCACGCCGCAACCATCGAATGTCGGGGTGGCGGCGAATCACGCCGGTGGCCGAACAGGGGGCATCAACCAGGATGCGGTCGAAACGTCGGCCGTCCCACCAGGCCTCCGGATCGGCGGCATTGCCGGTCTGGAGTCGCGCGTTGAGGCGGATGCGTTGCAGGTTCTCCTCCACGCGGGCCAGCCGATCGGCATCGATATCCAGCGCGGTCAGGTCGATATCCGCTCGTTCCAGCATGTGCGCGCTTTTTCCGCCGGGGGCGGCGCAGGCATCGAGCACACGCAGGCCATCAGCCAGTTCCAGTTCCTCGACCACCAGTTGGGCGGCGCCGTCCTGAACCGACAGCGCACCGTCGGCGAAGCCCGGCAGGTCGCTGACCCGGGCTCGGTCTTCCAGCACCAGCGCATCGGTAAAGTGGGCCGGCGCGCGAGCGACGAACCCGGCGGCCTCGAGCGCAGCCAGGGCCTGGTCACGCGACCAGCGGCGACGATTGACGCGCAGCCACAGCGGCGGAACGGCATTACCGGCAGCCAGAATGGCCTCACCCTGCTCGGGCCAGTCGGCCGTGATCCGGTCGATCAGCCAGCGCGGATAACCTGAAGCCAGCACTGGATCCTCGGCAACGGAGGCTTCCAGCACCTCGCGCCGCCGCAAAAAGTTGCGCAATACCGCGTTGACCAGGCCACGCAGGCGTCCGCCGCGGAACGCGCCCGCGGCCTCGACGGCGACGTGCACGACGGCATGATCCGGTTCGCGCCCATCGCGCAGTTCATGCAGCGCCACGGCCAGAAGAAAGTGAATCGGACGATCGCCCTTGCCGAGTGGGCGCTCGACCAACTGGCGAATCATGCTGTCGAGCGCCGGCCAATCGCGCAACACGCCGTGCGCCAATCGCCGCGTCAGGGCCCGGTCACGCCCGTCGTCGAAATCAGACAGCAGGGCTGCCAGCGCCTCATCCAGCGCCCGCCCCCGGTCCAGCACCGCCTGGCACGCCTGCGCCGACAGCCACCGTGGTTGCGAGCCCGTCTTCGGTCTCACGTCCAGTCCGGATGCGCGTTGAGCCAGTCTCTCGCCGTCACTCGCTTGCGTCCGGCCGCCTGCAGTTCGAGGATCTCCAGCGTGCCCTCGCCGCAGGCCACGGCAACCACGTCACGGTCGGCATGATTGCGCACCAGCGTTCCCGGCGCGCCACCACTGCCGGCAACGGCCCGGGCCCGGTGGATGCGAAAGTCGATGCCTTCAAGTTCGGCAAACGCGACTGGCCAGGGGTGGTAGCCGCGCACCATGCGGGCCAATTGCCCGGCCGGCCGGTGCCAGTCCAGTTGCGCATCGGACTTGCGGATCAGGGGGGCGTGCGTGGCCAGGCCATCGTCCTGCACTTCCAGTTCGGGAAGAGCACCGGCCTCGAGCCGTTCCAGGGCTTCGACCAGCAATTCGGCAGCGAGCGGGGCCAGTCGGTCATGCAACTCGCCGGCGGTTTCTTCCGGGCCGATGGCAGTCGCAGTCTTCATGATCACCGGTCCGGTATCAAGTCCCTCATCCATCTGCATCAACGAGATGCCGGTCTCCCTGTCGCCGGAAATGACCGCCTGGTTGATGGGGCTGGCACCACGCCAGCGCGGTAGTAGCGAGGCGTGCAGGTTCCAGCAGCCGTGTCTCGGCAACTCGAGCACGGCCGCGGGCAACAGCAGGCCGTAGGCGGCAGTCACCAGCAAATCGGGCTGCAGATCGGCCAGGGCAGCCTGTGACTCGGGCGTCTTGAGGGAGCTGGGCTGGAATACATCGATGCCGGCGTCGACGGCCACCTGTTTGACCGGGCCGAACTTCAACTTGCGACCGCGGCCAGCCGGCCGGTCGGGCTGGGTAAACACCGCCACGGGATGCCACCGGGAATGCCCGATCAACGCCTGCAAGGCCGGCACCGCAAAATCCGGCGTGCCGGCAAACACGATACGCACGCTAGTGGACCACGCGACTGATGCGATAACGTTCAGGTGCTGCGTGCACTAAGCTGTCGCCTTTTCGCGCTGCTGCTTGAGCAGCTTTTTCTCGACCATGCGCCGCTTGAGCGGCGAGAGGTAGTCGACGAACACCTTGCCGTCCAGATGGTCGATCTCGTGTTGT
>SKZJ01000190.1 GCA_007127425.1 Wenzhouxiangella sp. | reverse complement strand
ATCAGCAGGGTGATGGCCGCCAGCGTGAGCACCAGGCGCAGGCTTCGGTGCCAGCCGCTGCGACCCTGTGCCCGCCAGGGCTCGTCGATGAACAGGAAGATGCCATACAGGGCCGCCAGCCAGAACATGGCCCAGTGCAACGGCAACACGATCGCCGGCCATGCCGTCAGCGCCAGGGCCAGTGCGGCGATGAGCAGCCACGGCCTTTCAGGCTGATCGTCGAGATGGCGCATCCACAGGTGCCCGGCCCAGAAGGCCAGCAGAATGGCGGCCCAGCTCACCAGCAGGGTATCGAGCCAGTCAGGTGAGGGGAACAGGGTAATGATCGGCAGCCCCAGAAGGGGCGCCAGCCCGATCCAGCCGGTCAGCCGTGCGATCTTGATGCTCTGTGACATGGTTCAACTTCCTGTCATAGGTTGAGTGAGTCACCTCAACTATAAGGGAAGCGCGTGGGTGCGGTGGCCAGGCCACCGCCTTCCGGGAACTTTTCGGCACGGTCCGGCTCGAAACAACCGTGCTTTGAAGACTCTTCAGAGCTGCTGAGCTTGGCAATCTGGCCAACGTTGTGGTAGACTTGCAACCAACCTTGGTAAAGCCGCAACGGAATAGCTAAGGTAGCAGGGCGCGAAGCGAGGTACATCACTCCGACATCCATTGCCCCTCCCCCTCAAAGGGGAGGGGTTTTTTTTTAAGATGATCGTCAAATCGCTAGGGTAATCGAACATGCAAGTGAACATGCTCAAGGCCAAGATCCACCGCGCAACCGTCACCCGCGTCGAGCTCGACTATGAGGGCTCTTGCGCAATCGACGAGGCCTTGCTGGAAGCCTCGGGAATTCTCGAGTACGAACAGATACATATCTACAATATTGCCAACGGTGAGCGCTTCGTGACTTACGCCATTCGCGCCGAGCGCGACAGTGGCGTGATCTCGGTTAACGGTGCCGCCGCACACAAGGCGAATCGGGGCGATCTCATCATCATCGCCGCTTATTCGCGCATGAGTGAATCCGAAGCCGCCAGCCACGAGCCGAAGCTGGTGTATCCCGATGCCGACAATCGCATCGAACGGACCGCCGGCCGGATCCCGGTCCAGGCAGCCTGAGAAAGTTGGGCCGAATGTTGCGAAAAAACGACATTCCGACCATCACTGAACTCTTCGCTGCCGACCCCGAACGCGAACAGGATTTTCGCCATCGCCAGTCCGGATGGGATCTGGATTATTCCCGCATTCCGATCGACCGCGAGCGTTTCACTGCACTTGATGCACTGACCCGAACGAGCGGTCTTGCCGAGGCCGTCGAGCGCCTGTTTGCCGGCGAGATGGTCAATTCCAGCGAAGCCCAACCGGCCCTGCACATGGCGCTGCGCAGTCATGATGCACAGGCGTTCGGGGCGGGTATCTATGCGCTATCGCTGGCTCGCCAGCGCGAGCGGTTTCTGAACCTTGCCGGACGCCTGCATGACGGCAGCAGCGGGCTGACCGATCTCCTGCATATCGGTATCGGCGGCTCCGATCTGGGTCCGCGCCTGGTGGCCGACGCGCTGAACGCCGACGACAGCGCGGTACGTGTGCACTGGCTGGCAACGCTGGATGGGCGCCGGTTTGAGCGGCTCTGCCGGGAACTCGATCCTGCCACGACCGGGATGGTGATCGCCTCGAAGTCCTTCTCCACCGAGGAAACCCTCACCCAGGCCACGGCCGCGCGACAATGGCTCGGCATGGACTGGGCTGATCGTGCCTGGGCGGCGACGGCCAACACCGCAAAAGCGGTGGAGTTCGGTATTCCGGCCGGTCAGGTGCTCGAGTTCCCGTCGTTTGTCGGCGGTCGTTACTCCTTGTGGTCGTCGGTGGGTGTCAGTGCTGCGGTCCGCATCGGTCCGGATCGTTTTCGCCGACTGCTGGCCGGTGCCGAGCGCGCCGACAAGGAGTATCGGAAGTCGGCAGGCGGTGACCACATGGCCGTTGTCCTGGCGCTGTTGATGCACTTTCTACGACGAGATCTCGATCTCGACACGCTGGGCATCATAAGCTACGAACCGCGCCTGGCATTGCTGGCCGACCATCTGCAACAACTGGTGATGGAAAGCCTGGGCAAGGGGGTGGGCCTGGACGATCGTCCGGTCGATGGGCCGACCGCTCCCCTGATCTACGGCGGCCGCGGTACCGATCTGCAGCATTCCATTTTCCAGGCCCTGCACCAGGGGCTCGACACCCACCCGTTGCTGCTGGTGGGCAGCCTGCGTGACCGGCATGCCTTTCCCGACTGGCACCAGGCGCAGCTCGCGCACCTGCTGGCCCAGGCCAGGGCGTTCGCCGATGGGCGTTCGGACGGAAAGGCCTACCAGAACATGCCGGGTAACCGGCCGGTCGCCACCCTGATCGTCGACGAACTCAACAGCGACAACCTTGGCTGGCTGCTGGCCAGCCTGGAACATGCGGTCTATACCCTGTCGGTGCTGTGGGGCATCAACGCCTTCGACCAGTGGGGCGTGGAAGAGGGCAAGCGCCTGGCCGCCGAGATCCGGACCCGGCTGCAGCGCGGCTGACAAACACCGGTACCCGTGCCGTCTTCAGGCGGTATCATCGGCGCATTCAGTCTTCAACTCCGGGAATTCTCCATGCCCAGTTTCGATATCGTCTCCGAGGTCGATCACCACGAGATCGCCAATGCCGTCGACCAGGCCAACCGCGAAGTCGCCACCCGCTTCGACTTCAAGGGCACCGACTCGACTTTCGAAGTCAACGAGCAAGTCATCACGCTAAAGACCGAGTCCGAGTTCCAGCTCGGTCAGATGCTGGATATGCTCTACGCAAAGCTGGCCAAACGCGGCATCGATCTCGAGGCCACCGAGGCCGGTGAGCCGGTCATCCAGGCGAAAACGGCGACCCGCCAGGTCACCATGCGTGAAGGCATCGACACGCCGTTGGCGAAGAAGATTGTCAAGCACATCAAGGCATCGAAGCTCAAGGTGCAGGCCGCCATCCAGGGCGACCAGGTGCGGGTGATCGGCAAGAAGCGCGACGACCTGCAGCAGGCGATCGCTTTGATCAAGGAAGAGGATTTCGGACTGCCGCTGCAGTTCACCAACTTCCGCGACTGAGCAGGTTACCGGCTCACGGCACGCGAGGCGGTGGGCGAGGGGGGTCAACGCGAACCGATGGTCGAGATCGGGATCGTGATGATGGGCAGGCCGATTGCATCGGTGCGCGTGCGGGCCTGAATGACGTCACCACGCCGTTCGCTACCGGTTTCGCCAACGTAGTAATACATTTCGGCGACACCGTGAAACTGCTCCAGCGTGATGAGATTGACCCGCGCGGTCTCGGTCATACCCGGGACGAAGCCCAACGGAACGGAAAAGCCCTGGAAGCCCTGATCGGTGCCCAGCGATGTGTAAAACACCTTCAATGTCGCATCGGCGGTTTCGTATCGGCTGACGACTTCGATATCGAAACGATTGGCCAGTTCGACGCTCAAGCGTTCATCGGCGTAGGCGCGTATTTCGGGGTACTGGATGAAGTGGCTCTCCAGGTGCATGCGCTGCCCTGTGTGCGCGGTGAAGTCTTCATCGGGCAACTGGCGTACCAGGTCGTCGATGCTGAAGGTGACCAGGCGCTGTGCGGTTGAACCCACCAGCGAATCCTGCAACTGGCGGCTGCCGCAACCGGCCAGCAGGACCAGCACAAGTGTCGCGATCAGCAGGCGGGTGGTGAGCATGGAAATGTCATCCAGTTTCAAAGCCATGTTCGCATTATACGCAGCGTCATCAGCGCCGATGTCAATTCGCCTTCAAATGCCGGGTCTCGGTCAGGATGCGACGAGTTGCGCGCATGTGATCCGCGAAGCGAGCGAGTCCTTCAGCGCGCATGCGCTCGGAGTGTTGGGCCAGGTAGTCGTCGAGCGACTGTCGATCCTGGAGTCGATAGCGCACACTCCAGGTGGTCGCCTCGTCGTCGGTGGGTTCGTCCCGGGCGATGACTGCGTCGATGAAGCCGGGCAGGGCGAGCATCTCTTCGACATGGCCGGGCAGCCAGTCGGCGAAAGCGTCGGCAACCGGTGCTGCAATGTGCAGGTTGACTTCATAGATCACGGTCATGGTTTCCATACTCCAAGGTTGATTGCCATCACGGGCGTGATCGGGGCGGCAGCGTGAACCCGCGATGCGCTTGCATGATGGGTCCCTTCGGCAGACAATGCCGCTGCCTTCCCTCCCGTCCATCGAGTATATGACAGCGCCAGCGACTCATGCCGGATTGCGCCAGGAGATCAGGCGCACGCTGCTGTTGGCTGGGCCGCTGATCATCGGCCAGGTGACCAACTTCGGCATGAACTTTGTCGACACGGTCATGGCCGGGCGGCTAGGCCAGGTCGACCTGGGTGCCGTGGCCGTGGGTTCCTCGATCTGGGCCGCCGGGTTCCTGTTCGTGCTGGGTCTGCTGATGGCCGTCTCGGCGGCGGTGGCGCACCTGGATGGTGCCGGGCGGCCGCGCCAGGTCGGTGAACTGATCCGGCAATCGCTGTGGATTGCGGCGGTTATGGCGGTGGTGTTGTGGTGGGTCATGCGCAACGCCGACTCGCTGATGGCCGTGCTCGGCACCGATGAGGCGGTGGCTGCCCTGTCCGACGGTTACCTGCAGGCGATCAGTTGGGGTGCGCCGGCCATGACCGGCCTGCTGGTGCTGCGTTTCTTCTCCGAAGGGGTCGGTTACACAAGGCCAACCATGTACGTCGGCCTGCTCGGTATCGCCTTCAATGTGCCGCTCAATTACGTTTTGATGTTCGGCAAGCTGGGTTTGCCGCAGCTCGGTGCGGTGGGCTGCGGCTGGGCCACGGCCATTGTGCTGTGGCTGCAGTTCCTGGGACTGCTGGCCTGGGTGCTGTGGCGGCCACGTTACCGGCCCTATGGTGTTTTCGCCCGCTTTTCCTGGCCCAGCCGCCGGGAGATTTCGGCCCTGGTGAAGCTGGGCCTTCCGATCGGCGTGATGGTGTTCATGGAAGGGGGCATGTTCGTGATGTCGGCGCTGCTTGTCGGCACCCTGGGCGCCTTGCAGGTCGCCGCTCACCAGGTGGCGCTGAACTACACCGGGCTGATGTTCATGGTGCCGCTGGGTATTGCCGGGGCGATTACCGTGCGCGTGGGTAATGCCATGGGGCGGGGCGATCCGGTTGGCGCGCGTCGTGCCGGGCTGGTCGGAACGGGGCTGGCGACGGGGTTCGGCATGATCTCCGCGCTGGTCATGGTGGTCATTCCGGAACAGATCGTGCGCCTGTACACGGCTGATCGCGAGGTCATTGAACTGGCCGCTTCACTGTTGCTGTTCGCCGCCATCTTCCAGGTGGCCGATTGCGTGCAGGGCAGCGTTGCCGGCGCCCTGCGCGGACTCAAGGACACCCGTGTGCCCATGCTCTACAGCGTAGTGGCCTACTGGCTCATCGGCCTGGGTACGGGCTGGTACCTGACCTTTCCGAAGGAGTGGGGCCCGGCCGGCATGTGGGTCGGCATCCTCACCGGCCTGAGCGTCGCCGCCGTCCTGCTCGGCGCACGCTTCCTGCGCATCGCGGGCAAACCCCGCCCGGGCTTCTAGTCCATCCCGTCTCCCGTCTCCCCCTCTCCCCCTCTCCCCTCTCCCCTTTCACCTTTCACCTTTCACCTTTCACCTTTCACCTTTCACCTTTCACCTTTCACCCGCCTTCCCCCCATGACCTCCGACACATTGTGATCTTCACCCCCCGCCTCTAGAATCACTATCCTGACTTTTACCGTGCAACTCCCATGGATTCCCGTAAGCAACCCAACATTCTCGTCCGCCTCTGGCTGGGCTTCTGGCGCGGCCTGACGGCGTTCCGGATGGCGGTCTTCAATATCCTGTTTCTGCTGGTGCTGGCACTCATCGTCGGGGTGATCTTCGGCGGTAGCGATCGGCTGGTCATCAAGGACGAAACGACCCTGGTGCTGTCGCCGAAGGGCATGATCGTCGAGGAATACTCCGGTACGCCGCTCGAGCGAATGATCAACGAGGCGCTTGGCCAGGAAGTTCCCGAAACGCGTTTGCGTGATGTGCTCGCTACGCTGGAGCAGGCGGCGAACGATAATCGCATCAGCCAGGTGTTGATCGATACCGACGAACTCTGGGGCCTGGGGACGGGGGTGATGCAGGATATCGACCAGGCGTTTGCCCGCTTTCGCGAGTCGGGCAAGTCGGTCATCGCCTACGGCGGCTTCATGTCCCAGGGCCAGTATTTCCTCGCTTCTCAGGCCGACGAGATCTGGTTGAACCACGACGGCATGGTGTTGCTGGAGGGCTTTGGTCGTTATCGCAACTATTACCGCGAAGGCTTGGACAAGCTCGGCGTGGAGGTCAACCTGTTCAAGACGGGTGACTACAAGTCGGTCATGGAACCGTGGGAACGCAGCGACATGTCCGAGGCCGATCGCGAAGCCAGCGAGTACTTCCTCGGCGGTCTGTGGCAGGACTATCTCGAATCCGTGGCCATGAATCGCGGCTTGCCGGTGGATGTCCTTGTCGACTTGACCCACAACTTCACCGAATACTTTGAACGTGCCGAGGGCAGCGCGTCTCGCATGGCACTGGATAACAATCTGGTCGATCGCCTGGTCAGTCGGCCGGAGTTGCGTGCGGAACTGGCCCAGCGCGGCGCGCCCGATGACAACGGCGACTTCCGCCGCATCGGTTACCGCCAGTTCGTGGGTGCCGACCTGCCGGTCCGAAAGCCGGGCGAGCATGTCGGCGTGATCGTGGCGGAGGGCATGATCGTCGAGGGTGACCAGCCGCCGGGCACCATCGGCGACGAGTCGACCTCACGCCTGATTCGCCAGGCGGCCCGCGACGACAGCATCAAGGCGGTCGTTTTCCGGGTCAATTCCGGTGGCGGCAGTGCGTTTGCCTCCGAGGTCATTCGCCGGGAGCTGCAGGCGCTGCGCGATGCCGGAAAGCCGGTGGTGGTGAGCATGGGCAACGTGGCGGCCAGCGGCGGCTACTGGGTGGCCATGGGAGCCGACGAGGTCTGGGCCTACCCGACGACCATCACGGGCTCGATCGGGGTGATCGGCTTCATTCCCACTTTCGAGGAGTCGCTCGCACGCATCGGCATCCACACCGATGGCGTCGGCACGACGCCGTTGGCCGGCGCATTGCGTATCGATCGCGCGCTGAGCGACGAGCTCCGCAACCTGCTGGATACCATGATCAACGCCACCTATCGGGAGTTTCTTGCGCTGGTGGCAGAGCATCGGGAGATGGATGTGGAGGCCGTGCACGAAGTCGCCCAAGGCCGCGTCTGGACCGGTGCACAGGCGCTGGAGCGCGGCCTGCTCGACCATCTGGGCAATCTTGACGATGCCGTGGCTTCCGCGGCGCGCATCGCCGGGCTCGGGGAAGACTACCGGGTCAGTTATGTAGAGCCCGAGCTCAAGTCCTGGCAGCAGCTTTTTGTCGGCATGGGCGCCAAGGCACTGGTGACAGCCGGCTTCGAACCGGGCAACAGCCTGGTCAACTGGTTGCCCCGCGAGACTCGCGCCAGCCTGATGCGCGATCTGCGCCTGGTCACGGAAGCCACCCGGTCGGGGCGGCCCGGTGTCATTGCGCACTGTTTGTGTGATGCGCCGATGTAAGGTGAAAGGTGAAAGGTGAAAGGTGAAAGGTGAAAGGTGAAAGGTGAAAGGGGAAAGGTGAAAGGGGCGTGCTGCGTCAGTTGCTTCCGGGACGCGGCGGCGGTGAGGGAGGCAGCAGGCCCTGCATGCGGGCGAGAGTTTCCAGTTCGGGGATGTCGCGTTCGAGGACTCGCAGGCGGGCACGGTCAGCGCCATCAAGGTCGCCCTCCTGGGCCAACAACTGTTCGCGCTCACCGTACATTTCTGCGAGGGCGAATCCGAGGCGGTGGGCTTCGAGGTAATCTTCGTTTTCGCAGTGGGTAGGCGCGGTTTGGCCTGCCAGGCCGGCTTCGAAGCCGGTTTCCTGGCGGCAATCCGGGGTCATGGCGCAGCCGGCCATGACCAGGACTGTTGATATTGCGAGCGTGATTCGGTTCATCGATGCGTTTTGGTTACACTTGGCGACCATTTATCCAGAATAACGCAACATGGATCCAGTCACCCAGGGCATTTTCGGCAGCCTGTGGGCCTTGCCGGCGGCAAGGCGCGAGCAGATGCGGCTGGCGGCCCTGGCCGGCTGGGCCGCGGGCATGGCCCCGGATCTGGATATATTGATCCGCTCGCGTGAAGACACGCTGTTCTACATCGAGTATCACCGCCACTTCACCCATTCGCTGACCTTCATCCCGGTCGGGGCGCTGGTGGTCTCGCTGGTGCTGTGGCCGTTGTTGCGCAAACGGGTGACCTTCGGGCCGCTCTACCTGTGGTGTTTCCTCGGCTATGCCTCGCACGGCCTGCTCGATGCCTGTACGTCTTATGGCACCTTCCTGTTGTGGCCGTTTACAGATGATCGCGTTGCCTGGAACTGGATCAGCGTGATTGACCCGCTCTATTCGCTGCCACTGCTGGCATTGCTGGCCTGGTCGATATGGCGTCGTCAGCATTGGGCGGTGGTGGCCGCCTGGGCCTGGATGATGATCTACATGGCCTTCGGTGCGCTGCAGAATCACCGGGCCGAAGCCGTGCTGGTCGAATGGGCACAGGACAACGAGCTCGAGATCGAGCGCACCGTGGCCAAACCGGCGTTCGCCAACCTGATCCTGTGGCGCGCCCTGGTCGACGACGGCGAGCGCTTCCACCTGGTCGCCATCCGCAACGCCCCGGGCAGCGAGCCGCGGCTGTGGCCGGGTGGATCCGTCGAGCCATTCGATCCCGAACGCTTCGATCCGGACACCCGTCTGGGCGATGACCTGCGCCGATTCGACCATTTTTCGTCGAACTGGCTGTTTCGCTTTCCCGACTACGATGCCGAAGGCAAATGGTTTGTCGGTGACTTTCGCTACGCCATCGATCCGGCCAGTCAAAGACCGCTGTGGGGCGTGATGTTCGACCCGGATGAGCCCGGCGGTCATGCGCGGTACACTACCCCGCGTCGCGTGGTCGAGGAAGAACGCAGGCTGTTTCGTTCCCGCCTGTTGGGAGACGACCCCGAATGACAACCCGATAACAACATGCTGTCCTGATTTGAGGAGATTTTCATGCTTGCTGCCGTAACCGAGTTCCTCTGGTCCTACGTGCTGGTTGCCGTGCTGGTCATTATCGGCCTGACATTCACGATCGGCTCTCGATTCGTGCAGCTTCGCTATTTCGGGGAGATGTTCCGGGTGCTGGGGCAGGCCTTCAAGCACCATACCGGGCAGGTGTCCTCCTTCCAGGCTCTGACGCTGAGTGTGGCCGGGCGCGTGGGCGCCGGCAATATCGCCGGGGTGGCGGTAGCCATCACGCTGGGCGGCCCCGGCGCGGTGTTCTGGATGTGGATGGTCGGTCTGATCGGGATGGCGACCAGCTTCTTCGAGTGCTCGCTGGCCCAGGCTTACAAGACGCGCGACCATCGTACCGGCACGT
>SKZJ01000036.1 GCA_007127425.1 Wenzhouxiangella sp. | reverse complement strand
GTCGGTGGCCGTATCCACACCATTGAAGACATCAGCGTGGTCAAGGAATCGGAAGAAGCCGTGAAGGCGGCCAGGGAAGCGCTCTCTCAGGAGCGCGAGCGGGCTCGGGTCACGCTGGAGTCGATCGGCGATGCGGTCATCAGCACCAGTGCCGATGGGCAGGTGACCTACCTGAATGCGGTGGCCGAAGATCTTACCGGCTGGTCGCGCGAAGAAGCGTTCGGCGAGGCGTTTAGCCGGATTTTCAGGATCGTCGATCGCGACACTGGCGAGCCTGCACTCAATCCGGCCGAGCGAGCCATGGATAGTCTGGAAATCGTCGAGATACCGTCGAACTGCCTGTTGCTTCGGCCTGACGGCAGCGAACTGGCCATCGAAGATTCCGCCGCACCCATTTTTGACGCAGACGGTGAGCTGACCGGCGCGGTAGTGGTGTTTCGTGACCGCAAGCTGTCTCGTGAGAATACGACCAGGATGGCCCACCTGGCGCGCCACGATGCCCTCACCGGCCTGCCCAACCGGGTTGCATTTGCCGAACATTTCGAGCAGGCCGTCAATCTCGCCCGACGCCACGATAAGGAAGTGGGTCTGTTGTTCATCGATCTCGACAATTTCAAGCAGGTCAACGACAGCCTGGGACACAATGCCGGCGACCGGCTACTGCGGAACGTATCCCGAAAGCTGGCCTCCTGCGTGCGCAACACCGACCTGGTCTGCCGCTACGGTGGCGACGAGTTCGTTGTGCTGCTCAGCGAAATCAATCAGCCGGAAGATGCCAGCCGAGTCGCCGGGAAAATCCAGAAAGCAGTCGCCAGGCCGGTTCGTATTCAGGGTGACCCGGTTCGCCTGCAGTTGAGTATCGGAATCAGTCTCTTTCCTGAAGATGGCGACGACCTGGAGACGATGATGCACAGGGCGGATGCCGCGATGTACCACGCCAAGATCGACCTTGGAGGTGGCTACTGCTTCTATGAAACCGGCATGCAACGACCGGCTCGCGTATCTTGTTTTGCAAATGTCGTCAATGGGGGGGAGCGCATCGACAGTCGGGTGAGGAGTCGACAACCATGAGTAACCACAAGCCGATGCTGGCCCCAGCCAACGTGATCTACTTCGTTGCCGTCCATGTCCTTGCTCTGGTGGCTGCACCGCTTTGGGGCCTGCTGGTCGGTTTCAGCGGCTGGGTCTGGTTGACTGCCGGGGTGATCTGGCTGTTCAGCGGGTTGTCGATTACCGCCGGCTACCACCGGCTGTGGTCGCACCGGAGTTATCAGGCGGCCTGGCCGCTCAAGCTGTTTTTCGTCATTTTCGGCACGTTTGCCCTGCAGAACTCGGTGCTGGTCTGGTGTGCGCGCCATCGACTCCACCACCGCTTTGTGGATGATGTCGAGCACGACCCGCATTCGATCCGCAAGAGTTTCTGGCATGCCCATATCGGCTGGATGCTGCGCCACTGGCCCTCGAGTGCAGTCGACTTCAGCCAGGTTTCCGATCTTGAGCGAGACCCGCTGCTGAAATGGCAACACCGGCACTACTGGGTTTTGACCTGGCTGCTTAACCTGGGCGTGCCGGCCCTGCTGGGCCTTCTGGTGGGCGAGGTGATCGGCATGGTGCTGCTGGCCGGCGCCGCCCGGCTGGTGTTCAGCCAGCATTGCACCTTCTTTATCAATTCGCTGGCCCACACCTGGGGCAAGCGCCACTACAGCAACGACAACACCTCGCGTGATAACGGCTGGCTGGCGCTTTTGACCTGGGGCGAGGGCTATCACAATTTTCACCACGCCTTTCAGGCCGACTACCGCAACGGGACACGCTGGTGGCATTTCGACCCCGGCAAATGGCTGATCGCGGCTTGTTCAGCGGCTGGGTTGGCCGGTCGCCTCAAGCGCACCCCGGCATTCAAGATCCAGCGGGCGCGGGTGCAGATGCAGTTCCGCCAACTTGAAAACCAGTTGGCCTCGACCGATGCCGAAGCAACCTGGGCCCGGACAATCGAGCGCGAGTACCAGCAGTTCATGGACATCGTCGGCCAGTGGCAGGCTGTCCAGGCAGAGCGAGTCCAGGCCGGTGGGGCGGCGTTACGAAACCGTTGGCAGAAGCAGGAATTCAGAAAACGCTTCGGGGAACTCGACCAGGTTCTGAAGGCTCAAGCCCGCCGCCTGTCGATGTTGCAACAGGATTGGCAGGCCGCCAGCCGAGGTGCCTGAGGGCATCACCAGTCGACCGTCCCGGCGCGCAGAGTGCCCTTGGTGCGGTACCGAACAGAAGTCGACTCCCGGTTGGTTCAGACTGGCACCGTCAGATCTCCATTGACGCATTTTGAACTGAGTGTTGGAACGGTCCTGATGATTTACGACTTCGTTGTTGACTGGGTATGCAATTAAGTATGTCGGGTCAATAAGGTGGACCCACTGACAGCTTTAGTTTCATCCTGCTGATGTTGTTGGACCAGTTTGTCATGTGCAACATGTGGTCGACGAAACCCAGCGGGGCCGGGCATGGTTTGCTGGTAGCGCATGCCCGGTTTTTTTTTGTCTGATTGACGACCCCATCAGGCCTGTGTGTGTCAGCGTACCGACCATCGCATGGGTTGTGCGTAGTATTTTCCCTCTAACCCGCTTGATTGCAGGACGCATGAGACCACCGCAGATGAAAATTCCATTCAGACAGATGACCCCGGTATTTGCCACCCTGGTGGCCGCATTCATGCTGTTACAGGGCTGCGCCGTCAACCCGGTCAGCGGCAAGCGCGAGCTTGTCCTGGTCAGTGAAAGCCAGGAAATTGCCATGGGCGCCCAGGGCGCTGAATCGGTCTCGAGATCGATCGGTGTGGTCGACGATGCCGGCCTGCAAGCCTATGTCCAGGGGCTGGGCGACCGATTGGCGGCGGACTCCGAACGTCCCGAGCTGCCCTGGTCGTTCGCCGTGCTCGATGATCCCACACCCAATGCATTTGCCTTTCCCGGCGGCTATATCTTCATTACCCGCGGTCTGATGGGGTTGATGGGTAACGAGGCCGAGTTGGTCAGTGTTCTGGGTCACGAAATCGGACACGTCACCGCACGCCACTCGGTGGCCATGATGACGCGCGCGCAGGTGGCCCAGATCGGTCTGGGCGTCGGCAGCATCCTCAGCCCCACGCTGGCCGAGTTCAGCGATGTCGCTGCAGGTGGGCTGTCGCTGTTGTTCCTGAGCTACGGGCGCGATGCGGAACGCCAGGCCGACGACCTTGGTTTTCAGTACGCGCTGAACCACGGTTACGACGTGCGCGAAATGGTCAATGTATTCGCATCGTTGCAGCATGCCGGTGAGCTCGCCGGCGCCAGCCCCCTGCCCAACTGGCTTGCCAGTCACCCCGAACCGGCCGAACGAATCCAGCGCATCCAAACCCGGCTGGCTGATCTCGATCAGTCGCTGGGTGACAAGCGCATCGGCCGTGATGACTACGTCGGCCGCATTGACGGCATGGTGTACGGCGCGAATCCGCGCCAGGGTTATTTTGAGGACAACCGCTTCATGCATCCGGATCTGGCATTTCGGTTGACCTTCCCTGCGGGATGGCAAACCCAGAACCTGGCCCAGGTGGTGTTGGCAGGCAGTCCCGAGCAGGATGCCGTGGTGCAGCTGACGCTGGCTGAGGGGTCCCCGACCGAAGCCGCCGAGCAATTCTTCGCCCAGGAAGGCCTGGCGAGCAGCAACCTGCGCCAGCGCTCGATCAACGGTCTCAGCGCCATGTCCGGCGGGTTCCAGGCTCAGACCCAGAGCGGCCAGCTCGGCGGCCTGGCGGCGTTCATTGCCCATGGCGAGCATACCTATCGCCTGCTGGCCTATACGCCGGCCGACCGGCTCAGCCAGTACGGCGCAGTCTTCGAGCAAACCATCGGCAGTTTCGCCCGGCTGACCGACCGCGAGGCGCTGAACAAGCAGCCTGAGCGCATTGCCATCGTGCGCACGGCCCGGAGCATGACATTGTCGCAGTTCAACACGCAATTCCCGTCGACCATCGACATCGAACGCCTGGCGCTGATCAACCAGGTTTCCGGCCCCGAAGCGACCATTCCGGCCGGAACGCCGGTCAAGCGGGTAGTTCGGGTACCTTGACGGACCACTGAAGGACCATTGGGGGCTGGTGATGAAGCCGTTTACCCCCTGGGGATAGAATAGTCTACGATAGGCAAAAGGAGGCACCCGACCATGACAATCACCAAGCGCAAAGGGCCGGACTATTGGCGCGCCAATGCCGAAGAGCGACTGCGAAGCGGAACGGCACCCCCGTCAGCAGGCTGGTCGGTTGGGCCTGAAGCGCTGTCCCTGCTGTACCGCCTGGCCAGCAACCATGACACCTCCACTGATGCCCTGAAACTGCTGCATGAATTGCAGACCCACCAGGTCGAACTCGATCTGCAGCAGGAACAGTTGCTCGAGAACGAACAGGAGTTGGCACTGCGGCTCGCCCATTTTGAGAGTCTGTACGATCATGCGCCGGCCGGCTACCTGATGCTCGGGCAGGACGGTCGCATTCTGCGATGCAATCGCACGGCCAGCGCGATATTCAGGCTGGATGCGGATCAGCTCGAGGACCATATGCTGACCAGCCTGCTGAGCCCGGAGAGCAGGCCGGCGATCCAGGCCGCTTTGAAAAATGCGGAAACCGGCGAAGTCACCAAGCCGGTCCAGGTACAGTCGCTGGACTCCCGCCCACTTGGCTTGCTGTCCGGTTTGGCCCCGGGGAAGGATGCCGTTCTGGTGCTGGTGTTTCCGGAAAGCTCGCCCCGGGGAAGTTGATCTGAAAGCCTTGCAGTGACTGATCAGAACACCAGCGTCGATATCGTCGGCCTCGGTGCCTCGGCCGGCGGGCTGGAGGCCCTGGAAGCGTTTATTTCGCATATGCCGGCCGACTGCGGCCTGGCCTTCGTCGTCGTCCAGCACCTCTCACCCACTGAAGAAACCAACCTGTCGGAGTTGCTGCAGCGCGTCACCTCACTGAGCGTGCATGAGGCACGGCACGATGAGTTGATCCGTCCGAACTGCGTTTACGTCATCCCGCCAAACACCGAGATCCGCGTGGTCAAGGATCGCCTGCAGTTGGCCAGGCCAACCGAACCGCGGGGCTTGCGATTACCGATCGATGTGCTGTTTTCGTCCCTGGCCAGCGCCCGCGGCAGAAAAGCCATTGCCGTTGTCCTGTCCGGCATGGGATCGGATGGCACGCTGGGCCTGCAAGCGGTCAGGGCGGTCGGCGGCCTGACGGTCGTGCAGACGCCGGAATCGGCCCAGTTCGATTCGATGCCAAAAAGTGCAATTGCCGCCGGATGCGCTGACATCCAGGATACGGCCAATGCCTTGCCGGAACGTATCCTGGACTACTTGGGGCAGTTCCGGAAGTCGGTGGAAACCGACTCCGAACCGGCCGAATCGACATCAAGCCAGAATGCCTTCCAGTCCATCGTCGGTCTGCTGCAGCAGAAAACCCGGCATGACTTTTCCCACTATCGATCCAGCACCCTGAACCGCCGCATCGCGCGTCGCCTGGCCATTCACGGACTGAGCGAACTCAGCGAATACGCCAGCCTGATGGCCGACAACCCGCAAGAGGTGGATCTGCTGTTCAATGAAGTGCTGATCGGCGTGACCGACTTCTTCCGGGATCCCGAAGTCTGGAAGGAGTTGTCCGATACCGCCGTACCGGAACTACTGAGCAGGATGGACACGGACACGGAGCTTCGCGTGTGGTGTGTCGGTTGTTCGACAGGTGAAGAGGCCTACTCGCTGGCGATGACCATGGTCGAAGCCATGGATCGCCAGTCACGCGATCTCAAGCTGCAGATTTTTGCCACCGATCTGAGTGCCGCTGCGATTGCTCATGCGCGTCGCGGAGAGTATCCGCTCACCATCGAGTCAAGCGTTGGCGAGAAACGCCTGGCCCGGTTTTTCAGCAGGCACGACGACTATTACCGGGTCAAGCAGTCGATCCGCGACCTGGTGCTGTTTGCGCAACATGACGTGATCCTGGACCCGCCCTTTACGCGCATCCATCTGATTGCCTGCCGCAATCTGCTGATCTATTTCGATCCAAAGCTGCAACAAAGACTGTTACCCTTGTTCCACTACAGTCTGCGCCCCGGTGGCCTGCTGCTGCTCGGGAGTTCCGAATCCGTTGGTCGACTCGGCCACTTGTTTGCCCCCCTGCAGTCCAAGCTGCGACTCTTCCAGCGGCAGGATCGTCCCGTGAGCAGAAGGCCTGATGTCCTGCTCAATTCCTATCCGCCGCTTTCGGGAAAAGCTAGGGAGCCCGACGTGAAAAAGTCCGAATCGTCCCCGCCTTCCGCCTCGTCCGATCATGGCAGCCAGAGCCTGCAAGCGGCAGCCGACCGGGTGTTGTTGCAGGTCTATGCGCCGGCTGCGGTGGTGTTGAACCGCGATGCCAATATCGTCTACATCAGTGGCCGTACCGGAAAGTACCTGGAACCGGCGGCCGGCAAGGCCAACTGGAACATTCACGCCATGGCCCGCGAGGGCCTGAGGGTCCCCCTGGCGCAGGCGATCAAGAAGGCAGCCACTGAAACCGCGCCGGTCAACCTGCATGGCATGGAAGTCAGAACCAACGGCAGTTCGCAACGCGTAGACCTGACCGTTCAGGCCCTGCACGAGCCGGCCAGCCTGCGCGGACTTACCATGGTCGTGTTTCGCGATGCACCGGATCTGCCAGCGGCGTCTGGAGAGGGTAAAAGCAAGGAATCGCGCGCCTTGCAGGCCGCGGCCCAACGCCACCAGGACGAGATTCGGGCCCTGCGCGAGGAGTCCCAGCGCCACCGTGAAGAAGCCGAAGCGGCTCAGGAAGAACTGCAATCGACCAATGAAGAACTGCAGTCGACCAACGAAGAGCTGACCACCTCGAAAGAAGAGTTGCAGTCCATGAACGAGGAACTGCAAACCATCAACAGTGAACTGCAGACCCGGCTGGATGATCTCATGCTGGCCCAGAGCGACATGCAGAATATCCTTAACAGCGTCGAAATCGCAATTCTGTTCCTGGACAAGGAACTGAATGTGCGCCGCTACACCGAACGCGCCGCCCGCATCGTCAATCTGCGCGAAAGCGATGTCGGCCGCCCCTTGAGTGACCTGACGACCAGTCTCCAGTACCCGGACCTGCAGCGCGATGCCAGGGAAACCCTGCGGAGTCTGAAGCCGACAGACAAGCATATACAGTCATCGGATGAGCGCTGGTTTGACGTTCGCATCATGCCCTACCGCCGCCTGGATGATGTGATCGACGGGGTCGTGATCACCCTGATCGACATTACCGATACAAAGCAAGTCGAAGACTCCCTGCGCAACCCCGGGAGCAAGCACTGAGAGTCGGGACTCGGGACTCGGGGCCCGGCCTCATAGCAACGGACCGAGTGCTGAAAAGCGCGCTAAATACGTGATCTATCTCCCAAATCCGTCAATTCAGCACGGAAAAAGCTTGACGCCAGCCCCGGGCGCGGCGGAGGATGCCGCCTGGCGTTCGGCTCGGGTTGATTTTGGCTCGGGAGAAAAGGTATCAGGAGCGTTTCCGCGCGGTTTGGTGGTCTGCTGGTCGTTCTGGCCTGGGCGGTGTCAGCGGTCCATGCGGGTTATGACTATGGTCATGACTACCCGGCCCGCCCCTACCTGGAACAGAATCTGGCGCTTGCGGCGGAGCGGTTCCCTGGCGATTTGCCCCACCAGCGCTGCTGGGCAGCGGTCAACGCTGTCCGGGAATTCACCCAGGATCACTTCGGTCCCGACGATGCCCATGCCTGGCTGGCGCCCTGGTCGCAGGACGGTCAATGGCGCAAGCTGTGCGATGGCGAAGGTTTGCGTGCCAGGGAATCACGCCACTGGGGCATTACCTGCCCCTACCGTTCTTGCCCGGAAGGGGAGGGTCCCTACATCAGCATCAATCATGATCGCATCTACTCTGGGCAGCGGTCGGAGTCCTGGTTGCACGGGCGCTTCTACTATGTCGTGGCGCACGAAATGGCGCATGCCATCGGCCATTACTACGGTGACCCGAATTGGGCCGATGACCGCTGGGCCGACGGGGTGGCACGCGCTTTTGGCGCTGCCGTCTGTTCGCATTCTCCCTACTGCCGTCGTGCGCCGCCCTACCCGAAGTTTGAACCACAGACGTCGGAGGAAACTCGGGTCGTGCCACCGCGGGCCCGTATCGGCGACTGAGTGAAGTCGCTCCATTTTGCCGTTTTGCCGACGGCAAAACTGAAAGTTGCCGGGCCGGGGCCGGCGGCGCTCTATACCGCTTCCACGTAACTTGCCAGTCGGTCGGACTCTCTCTTGGCCACGGCGTAGCACTCGCAGCACAGTTCTTCCATTTTAGGTCGATCGATTACGGTGATGTGTCCACGCTGATAGCGAATCACACCCAGGTTCTGCAACTTGGTGGCCGCGTCGGTCACGCTTTCGCGGCGCACCCCCAGCATGTTGGCGATCAACTCCTGGGTCATGGACAACTCGTTGGTGCGCAATCGGTCCAGGGATAGCAGTAGCCAGCGGCACAGTTGCTGGTCGGTCGTATGGTGTCGGTTGCACACCGCAGTCTGGGCCATCTGGGTGATCAGGGCCTGGGTGTAGCGCAGCAATAGCATGCGCACACTGGTATCGTTTTCGAACTCGCGCTTGAGGTCGGCAGCCGGCAGCCGGTAGGCCGAGCCGCTACTCTGGAGTACCGCCCGGCTGGTGGTGCTGACTCCGCCCATGAACGCCGACACGCCGATGACGCCCTCGCAGCCCACCACCGAGACTTCGGCCGAGTGGCCGTCGAGCGTCACGTGCAGCATGGAAACAATGCAGTCAGTGGGAAAGTAGGCGTGGCTGATCGTCTGGCCGGGCTCGTAAATCACCTTGCCCATAGGCAATTCGACCAGCCGCAACTGCGGAACGAGCCGCTCCCGGGCATCGTGCGGCAGCGCGGCCAGCAATTGATTCTCCTCGGTGTGGCTCACCATCCCCAACTCCTACGTTGCCGATGAACTCGGCGAGATCACTGTGCCGATGCCCCAGTGATTGGAGGCACCCGGCCCATAATACTGCCTGCAGGCCCCATTCAGCCCGCTTGCCTCATCCTTTCAAGGTGATTGATCGACGTCCGGCCCACAGGGGGCTGGAGGTGCGTCATGCAAGCGGACAGGCGGCCGGTTTCCTTCTTGACCTCGGCATAGCATTCGCAGCAAAGCGCTTCCAGTTTCCCGCGATCGAGCACGGTGATGCGTCCGCGCCGGTAGCGGATCGCGTCCAGCTTCTGCAACTTGCAGGCGGCCTCGGTCACGCCTTCCCGGCGTACGCCCAGCAGGTTGGAGATCAACTCCTGGGTGATGATGATTTCGTTGGTCGGCAGCCGGTCCAGGGCCAGCAGCAGCCAGCGGCACAGTTGCTGGTCGATGGTATGGTACCGATTGCACACTGCGATATGGGCCGACTGGGCGATCAGGCTTTCGGTGTAGGTCAGCATCAGCATACGCAGGACGGCATCGTTGTCGAACTCGCGCCTGAGCTCGCAGGCGGGCATTCGGTAGGCC
>SKZJ01000140.1 GCA_007127425.1 Wenzhouxiangella sp. | reverse complement strand
TTGCTGGCCGGGGCGCGTATTCCCACGGAGCAGGTCAACGGCTTCACCCTGACCGCGACGGAACGCAGAGCTCACCCGGAACGACTGCTCGCGGTGCACAACGGACGCCAGTGGCTGTTTTTCGATCCTGAGAGCGGCCAACAAGGCCTGCCTGAGAATTTTCTGATTTGGTGGCGCGGTGAACGGCCCGCAGTTGCCGCCGAGGGCGCCACCTTGATCGACCTGAGCTGGTCGATCCGCAGGAACGAACTGGGCGCGATCGATCTGGCCGAACAACGCGCGGCGCGGCATGATGCCTGGTCGTCAACCTTCAGCTTGTTGGAGCTTCCGGTGCAGGCCCAGACTGTCTACGCCGTGCTGCTCCTGGTGCCCGTGGGCGGCTTCATCATGGTCCTGATGCGCAATGTCGTCGGCTTGCGCTCGTTTGGTACCTTCATGCCCGTGTTGATCGCCCTGGCATTCCGCGATACCGGCCTGATCGGCGGGCTGGTGCTGTTTAGCGTCGTCGTCAGCAGCGGGCTCCTGCTCAGGTTTTACCTGGAACGCCTCCGACTGTTGCTGGTACCCCGGCTGACCGCGGTACTGATCATTGTCGTTGCACTGATGGTCGCCCTGAGCCTCTTGAGCCACCAGCTGGGATGGGATGTGGGCTTGTCGGTCGGGCTGTTTCCCATGGTCATCATCGCGATGGTTATCGAGCGAATGTCCATCGTCTGGGAGGAGCGCGGTCCCCACGAAGCCTTGATCGAGGCCGCGGGGACAGCAGTGATCGCCAGCCTGGCTTTCTACATCATGACCCTTGAAAGCGTTCAGCACCTGGTGTTTGTCTTTCCTGAGCTCTTGCTGACCGTGCTTGGGTTGACGCTCCTTATGGGGCGGTATTCGGGTTATCGCCTGTCGGAGCTGATCCGCTTCCGCCGCCTGGCAAGAGAACTGTGATCGGGCTCGTCCGCAAGCTCCGGGCCGCCGGGGTGCTCGGAATCAATGCACGAAACGCCAATTTCGTGCTTGAACACAATCCGAGGCGCCTTTACCCGCTGGTCGACGACAAGATCCTGTGCAAGGCCCGGCTCAAGGCGCACGACATCGCCGTCCCCGAGCAGCTGGGCGTGGTGCGGGGGCAGTATCAGGCCGGTGCCCTGGCACGTCGATTGCGGACCCTGGACGCTTTCGCGATCAAGCCGGCCGCGGGAACCGGCGGGGACGGTGTTATGGTCACGCTGGGCCGGCGAGGCAAGGACTGGACCAGCCCCGGTGGACGCTTGCTGACCCTGGCCGATATCCAGTACCACGTCTCCGGCATCCTGGCCGGGATGTACTCTCTGGCCGGGCAGCTTGACGCGGCCCTGGTCGAGGAACTGGTGCGTACCGACCCGGCGTTGCACCCCATCGCGCCCGAGGGTGTCCCCGATATCCGCGTCATCGTGTTTCGAGGGGTCCCGGTCATGGCGATGATGCGATTGCCCACGCGCCGGTCCGGAGGCAAGGCCAACCTCCATCAGGGCGCCATCGGCGCTGGAATCGACATGGCGACAGGCATCACCCTGTCAGCGGTGATGAACCATGACATTGTCGAGCAACATCCCGATACCGGCGCATCGATTACCGGTTTCCAGTTGCCGGGCTGGCAGGAACTGATCAAGCTGTCGGCGCGCTGCTTTGACGCCGTGCCGCTGGGTTACCTGGGAGTCGACATCGTGCTTGATGAGCGCCATGGCCCATTGGTGCTCGAGCTCAACGCCCGGCCGGGACTGGCCATCCAGATCGCCAACCGAAGTGGGCTGCAGCACCGACTCGCTTTCGTAGACCGGCTCGACAACCCGGAGGGCCTGGGCGTCGAGGCCCGGGCCGCCTTTGCGCTGGAAAGTGTGTTGCCTGAAACTGCGAGCCGCTGAAGCTGATGCGGTGAGCGGGATCAGGCCGGCGCCTTTCTGTCGGGCTCCGGCAAATTGGTATCGTAGAACCGTTCCCGATCCAGCTCGTTCTCACTGTTGGCGACGATACACGTTACGGTCGCATCCCCGGTGACGTTGACCGCGGTACGGGTCATGTCCAGCAGGCGATCAACCCCCAGGATGAGCGCGATACCTTCCGGCGGCAGACCGACCTGGGACAGCACCCCGGCCAACAGGATCAAGCCCACGCCCGGCACACCAGCTGCCCCGATCGAGGCCATGATGACCATGAAGACCACCATCAGGTACTGCGTAAAGCTCAGGTCCACACCGTAGTACTGAGCGATAAAGCCCACGGCGATCCCCTGCATGATGGCCGTGCCGTCCATGTTGATGGTCGCACCCAGCGGTACCGTGAAGGAGCTGACCCGGTTGCTCGCGCCCAAACGTTCCTGGACCGCGCGCAGCGTTACCGGAATGGTTGCGCCCGACGAGGCCGTGGAAAAGGCGAAAGCCAGCACATCGCGGATCTGGCGGTAAAAGACGATAGGGCTCAGTCCGGTGAATAGCTTGAGCAGCGTCGGATAGACCACCGCTGCATGCAGTACCAATATGGCCAGGACGAGAATGACGTACTTGAGTACCCCGGCGAAGGTTCCCCAGCCTGTCGTCGCCGCCATGCCCGCAATGAGCGCGAATACACCGTAAGGCGCGATCAGCATGACAATACCGACCAGCTTCATTACCACTTCCATGAAGTCGGCAAAGAAGTCGGAAACCCGCTTGCCCGGCTGGCCGGCAAACGACATTGCCAGACCGAGCAGAATGGCGAAAACGATGATGGGCAGCATGTTGCCCTCGGCCATGGCTTCGACCGGATTGCGCGGGATGAGGTCGATCAGGACTTCGGTGAAGGGCGGCGCATCCGAGAGCTGCGGCGGTTCCATGTCCGGCGGGCTGGCGCCGACGCCAGTCTGAAACAACTGCCCGGCGGATAGCGCCAGGATGATGGCGATACCGGTCGTGATCAGGTAAAGCCCGATGGCCTTGCCGCCGACCCGCCCCAGACTCTTGGGGTCGGCTAACGAGGAGACGCCGGTGATCAGCGACACGAACACGATCGGCACAATCAACATGCTCAGGAAGCTGACGAAGGCCTGGCCCACCACCTCGAACACGCCGTCGATCAACCAGGCCCGTGCCCAGTCGGTGTCGGCGATGGTGAAGTTCATCAACAGTCCCACCACCAGTCCCAGACCGAGGCCCATGAGAATGCGGTTGGAAAGCTTGTGGTGGTTGAATCGAAATTCGCTCATCGGGCTGGTTCCGTGTGGTCGGTTATTGTTCGGCCCGGAGAGGGTAGCGCATGGCGGGGGCGGGGTCTAGCTTCCGCGGGATTAGGCCTCGGCGCACCCGCAATCGAACTCCGTGGCGCATTGGGCTACGAATCGGCAAAGGGAAAACGTGAAAGGGGGGAGGGAGAATCGCTTTTTGCAACTCGGCGGTGGCCAACGGCATGCCGCCTGCCATTGACCCACTTGTTGTGCTTGAGGCCCCCGTGCTTGCCCCCGTTTTCCCTTTTCCGATTACACGCGTGAAGTGCCCGAAGCCAGGTAGCGGACGCACGGCAACAGCAGGTGGCGGTGGGCGAGCTTGAGGCCGGCGGTATAATGTCCGGCTTGACCTTGAGCAGAGCGAAACCGATGAGCAGCAACGAGCAGCCGAGCGCGCCGACCAACTTCATCCGGAACCGGATCAGGAAAGAGCTGGAATCCGGGCAGTACGAGCAGCTCGTCACCCGTTTTCCGCCCGAACCCAACGGTTACCTGCACATCGGGCATGCCAAGTCCATCGTGCTCAACTTTTCGCTGCCGCGGGAGTTTGGTGGCTACACCAACCTGCGGTTCGACGACACCAACCCGGAAAAGGAAGAGCAGCGCTACATCGACGCCATCAAGGAAGACGTGCGCTGGCTGGGCTACGATTGGAAGAACGAGTGTTATGCCTCGAACTACTTCGAAACGCTCTACGAATACGCCCTGCACCTGATCGACGAAGGCCTGGCCTACGTCGATGAGCAGGACGCCGACGCCATCCGCGAGCAGCGCGGCACCCTGACCGAACCGGGCACGAACAGCCCGCATCGTGACCGCAGCGTGGCCGAAAACCGCCTGTTGTTCGAACGCATGCGCTCGGGGGAGTTGCCTGACGGCGCCTGTGTGCTGCGCGCGAAAATCGACATGGCCGCACCCAACATCAACCTGCGCGATCCGGTCATCTACCGCATTCGCCACCAGGAGCACCCGCGCACCGGCACCGAGTGGTGTATCTATCCCAGCTACGACTTCGCCCACGGCCAGTCCGATGCCATCGAGCACATCACCCACTCACTGTGCACGCTGGAGTTCGAGGATCATCGCCCGCTCTACGACTGGTTGATCGAGCATTTGCCGGTGCCCTCGCGCCCTCACCAGATTGAGTTCGCCCGTCTCAATATTGATTTCACCGTGCTGTCGAAGCGCCGCCTGACCCGGCTGGTCGACGAGGGTCATGTCGATGGCTGGGACGATCCGCGCTTGCCGACCATCGCCGGTTTGCGCCGGCGCGGCTTCACGCCCGAGTCCATCCGCAATTTCTGCACCGAGATCGGCGTGACCAAGTCCGAAAGCATCATTCCCTTCGGCGTGCTCGAGCGCAACCTCAGAGACGACCTCAACGTCCGCGCGCCACGGCGCATGGCCGTACTCAAGCCGCTGAAAATCGTACTCACCAATTTCCCGGAAGGGGAAACCGAGTGGCTGGAAGCGGCCAACCACCCACAGAATCCCGATATGGGTACCCGCAAGGTGCCGATGACGCGCGAGGTCTTCATCGAGCAAGACGACTTCATGGAAGAGGCGCCGAAAAAGTTCTTCCGTCTCAAGCCCGGTGGTGAGGTTCGCTTGCGCAACGCCTTCATTATCCGCTGCGATGAAGTGGTCAAGGATTCCGCCGGCAATCTCGTCGAACTGCGTTGCTCGATGGACCCGGAAACTCGTTCCGGCCAGCCGGGTGCCGACCGCAAGGTCAAGGGCACCATCCACTGGGTGTCGGCCGAACATGCTGTCAAGGCCGAAGTTCGCCTGTACGACCGCCTGTTCAAGGTGCCGCACCCCGGCGGCGACAAGGAAGCCGATTTCGTCGAGCATCTCAACGAGCAGTCGCTTGAGGTGCTCAATGAAGCGCGCCTTGAGCCCGGGACCGAGCAGGCTGCGGTCGGCGATTTCTTCCAGTTCGAACGCCTCGGTTACTTCGTGCCCGACCACGACGGCACACCCGACCGACCGGTCTTCAACCGGGCGGTCACCCTGCGCGATACCTGGGCCAAACTGGAGAAGCAGCTCAGGCAGGGCTGATGGTCAACCGGCGCCCAATGAGACGCCGGTTCGAAGGCTGATCCATGATTTCTATGCAAATTGCAGGCGGGGCGTCGGCCGATCAGTTCGTGCGGCTGTAGTCCCGAACCGTTTCAACCAGGCAGGCGACGTTCTCGGGGTCGACCTGCGGGGTGATGCCGTGGCCCAGATTGAAGATGTGGCCCGGTCCTTCGCCGAAGCTGTCGAGCACCCGGCGGGCCTCGGTGCGGATCACCTTCGGCGAGGTCAGCATCACCGAGGGATCGAGATTCCCCTGCAGGGCGACCTGGTCGCCGACGCGCGCCCGCGCCACGCTCAGGTCCAGCGTCCAGTCCACGCCCAGTGCCGCGCAGCCGGTTTCGGCCATGGCTTCAAGGTGCTGGCCGCAGCCTTTGCCGAACAGGATCAGCGGCGTATGCGGACAGTGCTGCTGGAGTTTTTCGACGATGCGTTGTTGTGAGGCCAGCGAGAATTCGTGGTAAAGGCGCGGTGAGAGCACACCGCCCCAGGAGTCGAAAATCATCAGCGCGTCGGCGCCGGCCTCGACCTGGGCGATCAGGTAGTCGGCGGTCGCATCGGCAAGGTGGTCGAGCAGGCGGGCTGCCGCCTGCGGCTCGGCCAGCAGCAACTTCTTGGCCAGCGCGAAATCCTTGCTGCTCCTGCCCTCGATCAGGTAGGTCGCCACCGTCCACGGGCTGCCGGCAAAACCGATCAGCGGAGTCGCCTCGGGAAGGGCGGCACGGATCAGGCGTACTGCCTCCATGACGTAGCCGGTGTCGTCATTGGGATCGATGCCGGGCAGTTCTGCGACGTCGCCGACCGTGCGCACCGGTCGCTCGAAGTAAGGCCCCTCGCCCGGCGCGAAACCCAGCCCACGGCCCATGGCGTGCGGAATGATGAGAATGTCGGAAAACAGAATGGCGGCGTCGAATCCGAATCGCTCGATCGGCTGCAGGGTGACCTCGCAGGCCAGCTCCGGCGTGCCGGCGAGTTCCAGAAAGCTGCCGGCCCGCTCGCGCGTGGCCAGGTACTCGGGCAAGTAGCGTCCGGCCTGTCGCATCAGCCAGATCGGCGTGCGTTCGACTGACTCGCGCCTGAGTGCGCGCATGAACAGGCTGTCGTGGCGGGGATTCATGATTGGTTCAATACCTCGAGGATGTCGTCGGCCGGGCACGAGCGGACCACCGCCCGGCCCAGCGATTCAAGCAGGATCAGACGAATCTGATCGGCGCGGTTTTTCTTGTCCAGACGCATGCGCTTGAGTAACGCGGAATGCGGGATGTCGTCGGGCAGCCGGGTCGGCAGGCCGAGTCGATCGAGCAGTTCGTGCAGGCGGTCGGCTGTGCCGGCTGCCGCCATGCCCAGCAGCTCGCTCAGGCGCGCGGCCAGCACCATGCCGATCGCCACCGCCTCGCCGTGGCGAAACTGGGAATAGCCGGTCACCGTCTCCAGTGCATGGCCGAAGGTGTGTCCGAAGTTGAGCAGCGCGCGCTGCCCGGCTTCGCGTTCATCGGCCGCCACCACCTCGGCCTTGTTGCGCACCGACTGGTAGACGGCCTCGGCCAGCATGTCGGGCAGCCGCGACGAGAGCGCGTCGGCGTTCGCCTCCAGCCAGGCAAACAGGTGGGGATCGCGGATCGCACCGTATTTGACCACCTCGGCCAGTCCGGCCCGGTAATCGCGGTTGCCGAGAGTGGCCAGCGTGTCCAGATCAGCCACGACCGCAGTTGGCTGATGGAAAGCGCCGATCAGGTTTTTGCCGTCGGCGTGGTTCACACCGGTCTTGCCGCCGACCGACGCGTCGACCTGCGCCAGCAGGGTGGTCGGCATCTGTACCACCTGGATGCCGCGCATGTAGCTGGCCGCGGCGAAGCCGGACAGGTCGCCGATCACGCCGCCGCCCAGTGCGACCACGGTGGCATCGCGTTGGGCGCCCAGGCGCACCAGGTCATCGATCACCCGCTGCCACTGGGCCACCGTCTTGTTTTCCTCACCGGGCGCCAGGACCAGCTCGCGGAAGCGGCCATGCGCCTCCAGGACCGGTCCGAGGCGGCCCAGGTGGTGGGCGGCCACATTTTCATCGCTGACGACCAGCACCCGGCCGTCCAGATGCCGCTCCCAGATCCCGGACATGCCCAGCAGGCCCTGGCCGACATAGACCGGATAGCTGCCGGCACCGTGTTCTACCTGTACAACCTTCATTCGATCCGCTCCCTCTCAAGATGCTTGTGGATGGCCTGCTCCACCCGGGCAGCCATCGCCGGTGGCGGAATATTGGCCGATGCCACCACCAGTTCTGCGGCTTCCTCGTACACGGGATTGCGCGCTTCGGCCAGTTCCATGAGCTTTTGTCGGCGGTCCGGGGCCTGCAGCAGGGGGCGCTGCTTGTCGCGTTCGAGCCGTCGCAGCTGCTGGTTGACGCTGGTTTGCAGGTAGACCACCAGGCCGCGCTCTGACAGGCGGCGGCGATTGTCCGGGTCCAGAATGCTGCCACCGCCGGTTGCCAGGATGATGTTGTCACGCTGACTCAACTCGTCGAGCACGCCGCTTTCGCGCTTGCGGAATCCCTCCTCGCCCTCGATCTCGAAGATGACGGCCACTTCGACGCCGCAACGTGCCTGGATTTCGTGATCGAGATCGACAAACTCCATGCCCAGGCGTCGGGCCAGATGTCGTCCGACCGTGGTTTTGCCCGAACCCATGGGGCCGACGAGAAAAATCCGTTTCATTGTAGTGTCGGTGCTCAGGCCATTCGTCCCGGGCCATGCCCGGCACGGGGTTCCGGCACGAATGACATTGAATGAAGTCGGCGGATTCTGGCGAGCATCGGGCACGATCAAGGGTACATAAACTGACTGACAATGCTACCACGCGAGCTTGTGGCCTGACTTCAACGCGGACCACGTCGCCCTGCGCCGTCACGGCACTTTCGGTAATATGGGCGGTCGGAAGCGATCCTACTCAAACCTGGCGAAAAAAGTCGATGCTGCGCTTTTCCATCCTGTTCGTGGTCCTGTTGCTGGTGCTGTTCACCGTCGAGGTGCTGCAACCGGTGCAGGACGCCGTGATCCTGCCGTTTACCAGCGTGATCGCCAATATCAGCGTGTTCATCATCGAATTGTTCGACAGTGGAGTCGAATCCGTCGGCAAGGTGATTCGGGATCTCGACTCCGGATTCGCCGTCAGCATCGAGCCCGGTTGCAACGGCGTCGAAGCCCTGATCATTCTGTTCGCCGCCATTTTCGCGTTTCCCGCACCGCTCAAGCACAAGTTGATCGGCTTCGCCATCGGCTTTTTAGCCATCCAGGGCCTCAACCTGGTGCGCATCATCAGCCTGTTCTACCTCGGCCAGTGGAACATGACCTGGTTCAACTGGTTTCACCTCTACCTCTGGCAGGCGCTGATCATTCTCGACGCGCTGGTCGTGTGGCTGATCTGGCTGCGCATGTTGCCGCCCAGGGATGTCGATAATGATCCGCGTGAACCGGCACCGGCGACCGGCTGAGCCAATGCCCAGGCGCCTTCTCATCGCCGGCTGCGGTGATCTCGGCATGCGGCTGGCCGCCCGGCTGAATACCGACGCCTGGGCTGTTACCGGGCTGCGCCGGAACGCGTCGGCCCTGCCAGAGTCCATGGCGGCACTGAGTGCCGACCTGTCCCGGCCGGAAACTCTCCGCCAACTCGATCGCGACTGGGATGCCGTGATTTACCAGCCCACCCCCGGCCAGCGTGACGAATCGGCTTACCGCCGTACCTATGTCGAGGGGCTCTCCAACCTGCTCGACCGGGTGCGGCCGCGCCGGCTCATCTTTGTCTCCAGTACCGCCGTGTTCGGGCAGGACGAGGGTGAATGGGTCGACGAGCAGTCCGAGACAGAACCGTCCCGGTTCAACGGTCGCCTTGTGCTCGAAGGCGAGCGTCTTGCCTTGGCGGCTGCCGCCGAATCGCTTGTTGTTCGCTTCTCCGGCATTTACGGCCCGGGGCGGGAGTACCTGGTCGATTCGGTCCGCTCCGGTCGGGCAAGCTGCCGACCCGAGCCGCCGCAGTGGACCAATCGCATCCATGCCGAAGACTGTGCTGCGGTACTCGAGCACCTGCTTGAACTCAACGATCCCGAATCCGTCTACTGCGCCAGCGATTGCCGACCGGCAGTGCGTTGCGAAGTGATGGGGTGGCTGGCTGATCGCCTGGGCGCTTCGCCCCCTCAGCATCTCGATCCCGGGGAGGGAGGCGGCCAGGGCAAGCGTGTCGACAATCACCGTCTGTTAGCCAGCGGGTTCGAATTCCAGTTTCCCGACTACCAACACGGATACGGAGCAATACTGTCGTGACCCCCCACAACGATA
>SKZJ01000276.1 GCA_007127425.1 Wenzhouxiangella sp. | reverse complement strand
GTTTCTGCCGCAAAAGCCGCAGATCGTGTGGTGCGACCCGAGTGACAGTAGCCGTAGCTACGGCCGAGGGGCGCAACGCGCGAGATGCGGCTTTTGCGGCGGAACCCTTTGGGACGGGCCTTTGCGGGCGACCCGCTGCGTTTCGGCTCGCTCATTTGGAATGACCAAACCACGCTCGCCGAAGCCTCACCGGGTCATCCCGCAAAGGCGCCGTCGCGCCCGCGCAGAGTTATTCAGAGGTTCCCTACCCGCTGGCATGCATTGGACGGTATAGTGGAGCGCTATGTCATTCTCGCCGGACAGGGCGAGGTCGAGCTGGGTGACGAGCCCGCCTGGGCGGTTGGCGTCCATGATGTGGTTGTCATTCCGCCAGGCTGTCCCCAACGCATCCGCAACACCGGTCAGTCCGCCCTGTTGTTCCTAGCGCTGTGCACCCCGCGGTTCACGCCGCAACGCTATCGCGACCTGGATGAGGAAACGTCGCTCTGATTCGTTCATGTGACGGGCCCGCTCGGCCATGACGATCGGCGAATCCTTTGGGGCGAGCCCGGGTTCGTTATAATCCAACCCGGCCTTTCCAAGCGAGAACCCGATGTCCGAACGCGAAATGATGGAATACGACGTGGTGATCGTCGGCGCCGGCCCGGCCGGGCTGGCCTGCGCCATTCGTCTCAAACAGCTCAAGGACGATCTCAACGTCTGCGTGATCGAGAAGGCGGCCGAAATCGGCGGGCATATTCTCTCCGGCGCGGTGATCGAGCCCGAACCGCTGGACCAGTTGATCGAGGGCTGGCGCGACGACCCACCGCCGATCTGCGTGCCGGCCGGCCGCGACCAGTTCCTGAAGTTGTCGAAGACCGGCTCGCGCAAGCTGCCCACACCGCCGCAGCAGAAAAATCACGGCAATTTCATCGTCTCCCTGGGCGCGATGTGCGGCTGGCTGGCTCCGAAAGCCGAGGCGCTCGGTGTCGACCTGTTCCCCGGTTTCGCCGCCGCCGACCTGTCGTACAACGACAACGATGAGGTCCAGGGCGTGCTCATCGGCGACATGGGCATCGACAAGGAAGGCAACTACAAGGACACCTACGTCCAGGGCATCGAGATTCGCGCGGCTGTGACCGTGCTGGGCGAGGGCTGCCGTGGGCATTTGTCCAAGCGGGCCATCAGTAAGTACCAGCTTGATGCCGATAGCGACCCGCAGACCTACGGCATCGGCATGAAGGAACTGTGGCAATTGCCCGAGGGCCGGGTCGAGCCGGGCCTGATTCAGCACACGGTGGGCTGGCCGTTGCCGGGCGAGATCTACGGCGGCAGCTTCGTCTACCATCTTGATCGTGATCGTGTCGCGGTCGGTTTCGTCTGCGGTCTGGACTACCAGGACCCGAAGTTCTCCCCCTTCGAGGCCTTCCAGCAGTTCAAGCACCACCCGATGATGAAGGAGATGCTCGACGGCGGCGAAATCCTCTCTGCCGGCGCGCGTGCCCTGGTCGAGGGTGGTTACCAGTCGTTGCCCAAGGTCGAAATGCCCGGCGCGATGCTGATTGGTGATTCGGCCGGTCTGCTCAACGTACCCAAGATCAAGGGCACTCACCAGGCAATGAAGTCGGGCATGCTGGCGGCCGAGCATCTGGCCGAAAAATTATCCAGCGAGGGATTCGATGCCCGCTTGCGCGATTCCGATATCCTCGCCGAGCTCAAGAAGGTCCGGAACGTCCGCCCCGGCTTCAACAAGGGCCTGTGGCGCGGTATGGCCGTGGCCGCGGTGGAAACTGCCACTGCCGGCAAGCTGCCGCGCACGCTGTCGAACCACGCCGACCACGAGCAATTCCGCAAGCTCGACGAGCAGGGCTTCAACTACGACTTCGTCGAGCGCGACCTGCCGCCGCGCGATCGCCTCGCCTCGGTCTACTTCGCCGCCACCGCGCACGACGAAGACCAGCCGGTGCACCTGAAGATCGTCGAGCCGGATGTATGCTTCACGAAATGCGAGGAGGAGTACGGCAACCCCTGCACGCGCTTCTGCCCGGCCAATGTCTACGAGAAGGTCGAGGACGAGAACGGCAAGCGCATCCAGATCAATGCTGCCAACTGCGTGCACTGCAAGACCTGCGACATTGCCGATCCCTACCAGGTCATCGAGTGGGTCACCCCGGAAGGTGGCTCGGGCCCGAACTACAGTAATCTTTGATGAAGGGTTCGGGGATGGCTTCGGCCATCTCCCTGCCTCTTTATCTGACCACTGAAACCTGACCACTGAAACCTGAACCCTATGCCCACCAACTCCTTCGGCCACCTCCTGACCATCACGACCTTCGGCGAGAGCCATGGGCCGGCGATCGGCTGCGTGGTTGACGGTTTTCCGCCGGGTATGGAGATCACGCCGGAGGAGATCCGTGCCGAACTGATGCGGCGGGCGACGGGGCAGAGTCGATGGACTTCCCAGCGGCGGGAGAAAGAAGATGTCCAGATTCTGTCGGGCGTGTTCGAGGGGAAGACGACCGGCGCACCGATCGCGCTATTGATCCACAACACCGATGCGCGCTCGAAGGACTACTCGAAGATCGCCGCACAGTTCCGGCCCGGGCATGCCGACTATACCTATCACCACAAGTACGGCATCCGCGATTACCGCGGAGGCGGGCGTTCTTCGGCGCGGGAGACCGCCGTGCGGGTGGCTGCCGGTGCCCTGGCGCGGAAGTGGTTGAAGAACCAGTTCGGTATCGAGGTCACCGGCTGGCTGGCGCAGATCGGCGAGGTCGTCTGCGACGAGCAATTCGATGAATCGGTGATCGACTCCAGCCCGTTCTTCTGTCCGGATGCATCGATGATCGGTGCGCTTGAGGACTACATGAAGCAACTCTGGAAGTCGGGCGATTCGGTCGGCGCGCTGGTCAAGGCGCGCGCCACGGGTGTTCCCGTGGGCTTGGGTGCGCCGGTCTACGCCAAGCTCGACGGTGACCTGGCCGCGGCGATGATGAGCATCAATGCCACCAAAGGCGTGGAGATCGGCGCCGGCTTCGGCTCGGTGGCGCAAAAGGGTACCGAGCACCGCGACGAGATCACGCCGGAGGGGTTCGAGTCCAACCATGCCGGCGGGGTGCTGGGCGGTATTTCGACAGGTCAGCCGGTCGACGTGGCGGTGGCGTTCAAGCCGACCTCATCGCTGAGATTGCCGGGCAAGACGGTGGATATTCGGGGTGAGCCGGTTGAAATCGTCACCACCGGCCGCCATGACCCTTGTGTCGGGATTCGCGCCGTGCCCATCGTCGAGGCCATGCTGGCCCTTGTGATCATGGACCATGTCCTGCTCCACCGCGCCCAGTGCGGCGACGTACCGGAGCAGACGCCGCGAATTCCCGGCTGAAAAAAACCTTCCACGGATGAACACAGATGAACACGGATAAAAGCAGTGACTGAAAATTGCCTTAACCGGAAGGGGATGGCAATTGTTCAAAGCGTCATTTCAGAGCGAGAATTGTTGGAGTAAGTGTTCGGGTTGCTCTCAAATACGTTTCGTCTTCTTCTTGTTTTGAACCGATTGAAGTCAAGTTTTTCGGATCTGTGTTCATCTGTGGACAATTTCCCATTCAAACAAAGCATTAAAGACATCATGAGCGAAGCAAAACAAGGATATCGAGTAGCCGTGGTCGGTGCGACCGGGGCCGTGGGTGAGGTGATGCTGGAACTGCTGGCCGAGCGCCAGTTTCCCATCAGTCAGATCGCCGCCTTGGCCAGCAGCCGCTCTGCCGGCAGCCAGGTGCAGTTCGGCAGCAAGAGCGTGACGGTCGAGGATCTGGCCACGTTCGATTTCAGCGGCTGGGACTTCGCGCTGTTTTCTGCCGGCGGCAGCATTTCCGCCGAACATGCCCCGCGCGCGGCGAAAGCCGGATGCACGGTCATCGACAACACCTCGCACTTCCGCATGGACCCGGATTGCCCGCTGGTCGTGCCCGAGGTCAATGCCGACGTCCTGGATGACTTTTCCGGCGGTGGCATCATTGCCAATCCGAACTGCTCGACCATCCAGATGGTGCTGGCCGTCGCTCCCATTCACCGGGCCGCCGGCGTGTCGCGTATCAACGTGGCCACTTATCAGTCGGTCTCGGGTGCCGGCAAGGCGGCGATGGAGGAACTGGCCCGGCAGAGCAAGGACCGCTTCAACTTCAACGAACCGAAGGTCGAGGCCCTCAATGCCCCGATTGCCTTCAACGTCATCCCGATGATCGACGTCCTGCAGGACAACGGCTACTCGAAAGAAGAAATGAAGATGCACAACGAGACCCGTCGCATTCTTGGAACCGACGAGATCGCGGTCAATGCCACGGCGGTTCGGGTGCCGGTGTTTTTCGGTCATGGCGAGGCGGTGCACCTGGAGACGGTCAAACCGCTGGAGGTCGAGCAGGCACGCGAATTGCTTGCTGGCGCCGCGGGTGTGGAGATGCTCGATGATGAGGAGCTGGCCACGCCGCTGACCCATGCATCCGGCCATGACCCGGCCTACGTCTGCCGCCTGCGGCGTGACATCAGCCATCCGCAGGGATTGTGTTTCTGGGTCGTGGCCGACAACGTGCGCAAGGGTGCGGCGCTCAATGCCATCCAGATTGCCGAGTACCTGGCGGCTCGCAGATCCGCATGATTTGGAGGCGGGAATTCCACCCTGCTTCCATGTGGCATGAAGTCATTGGTATACTCGCTTGAATTAAGGCAGTATTTGTCCGATAAAGAGGGTTCCGGCGCCAATGTCCTTGTTCAATAATCGATTGACCGTGTTCGCCCTGCTCGGCGGCCTGGTGTTGTTGTTTCCCGCCGACGGCCTGCGAGCGTTGGGTCTGGGCGAGGCGCGGGTGGACTCCTACCTGGGTCAGCCGCTGGATGTGACCATCCGGCTGCTGGAGGCGGAATCCGATGCGGTCGAGGCGATGACCGTGGCGCCGGCTTCGCCGGCCGACTACGAGCGGGTCGGGTTGCCTTCCGAATCGCTGGGGCTCGGCCTGGATGTGTCGATCGATCGCACCAGCCAGCCGCCGACGATTCGCTTGCGTTCGCAGAGGCCGGCCAATGATCCGGTCGTCCAGGTCCTACTCGACGCGCGTTTTGCGAGTGGGCGGGTACTGCGCGAATACACCCTGTTCCTCGATCCGCCCACGATTGACTCGCCGCCTCCGGTCAGGCGAGCACCGGAAGAAGTGGCCGAGGCGGAAGCGGACACTGCGCCCGTCGATCCCGCGCCGCGGGCAGACCGGCCGGCGCCGCGTCAACCGAGCCCAACCGATTCCGAGCCGACAGCCGAGCGCCCGCGAATCACGGACGGTGCCGTCACCGTGGCCCGCGGCGATACGCTTTGGGGAATCGGTTACAACTGGCGGCCGGACCCGGGCATGAGCATGGACCAGGTCATGCTGGCCATCTTCGAGCGCAATCGCCATGCCTTCATGGGCGAGAACATCAATCGACTGCGAAGCGGTGCCGAGCTGGACATGCCGAGTGCCGACGAGGTGCGTGGCGTCAGTCGTGGCGAGGCCGAACAGCGGATTCGTGAGCACATGCAGGCCTGGCAGCAGGCTGACCCGGCGCGCGATGTGCCGGTGGTTGCCGATGCTGGAGTGCCTGAAGCCGATCCGGTCGAACCGGCGCCGGCAACGGCCGAGGAGCCGGAGGACGTGGTACACCGACTCGATGTTGTGCCGCCAGAGGATGACGAGTTCGCCGACGGACCGGCGGTGTCGGACGGAGACATTCGGCGAGTCCGTGGCGCCCTCACAGAGGTCGAAGATGAGATCGTTTCCGAGCGGCTCGATAGTGAAGAATTCGATGAGCACGTGGCTGAGATCCGCGAGGCGCTGGACAGCCGCGAGATGGCCGGCCTGGCTTTCGCCGAGGAGTCCCTGGCCGAGCTCGAGGCTCGCTTGCGCGAGGCTCGCCGGGAACGTGACGAGACGGAACAGCTGGCAGCCGTCGAGGATGAAGACGTCGATGCCTATTTTTCCGACCTGGAGCGCGAGCTTGTCGGTGATCCTGACGAAGCCACCCCGGTGCCGGATGATGAACCTGCCGTTGCCGCCGTTGACGATGTTCGGGGTCCCGATGGCGAGTTGGCTCCCGCCGATCCGGTGACCGATCCGGTGGATGAAGCGGCGCCGGTCGGGGGTGATCAACCGGCCGCGACTGCGCCCGAGTTGGATACGCAGACCGGACTGGGTCTGTGGCAGTGGCTGGCCATTGCTGTTGCGGTGATCGTTGTCGTACTGATCGCGGTAGGTGCGTTCCTGTTCCTCAGACAGCGTCGCAATGCCGCCGGCGAAGCGTCTGGCCGTGTCGCTGCCGCTGATCCGGAGACCGATGCGCGCAAGGCCGTCGGCCGTAACCCCTCCAACCTGGCTGCACATCTGGCCCTGCTCAAGGTGCTGGCCGATCGTGACGAGAACGAACGCTTTGCCGACGCTCTCGACCAGATGTATCAGCATGTCGATGACGAAGAGGATGCTCACTGGCAGGAAGCCCTGGGGCTGGCCCTGATTCACGCCCCCGATCATCCGATGCTGACGCCGCCCGAGACGGCTCCGGGAGAGGTCGGAGACGAAGAACTGGAGCGGCGCACCGACGAGATGCTCAGCATGTTCGACGTCGAAGATGAGAGTGAAGAGCGCCCGACGGATGAAGATTCGGAACTCGATATCCCGGAGCCGGCCGACGAGCGCGTTGACGCGGATGCGGCCAGTAGCGAAGAGGTCGCGGCCGTCGACGATGAAGAGTTCGGCGAGGACCTTGATCTGGGTGAGCTCTCGAATCGCCTGGACAAGCCGGAATCGGCTTCGGAGTCGGCAGATGAGTTTGCAGCCGACGACGATGACTTCGAGATCGGCAGTTTCGCCGACGACGAGCCGGAGCCCGATGACCAGCCGACGCGCTCAGAGGATCCCGGCTACAGTCTCGACCTGGACTTCGAGCCCGGCTCGCAAGGCGATGAGCAGAAAGTATCCACTGACGAGCCGTCCGCAACAGACGCCGATGCGCACGATACCGGGTCCGATCTCGAACTGGATGCAGGACTCGATTGGGACATGGAGTCCGAGCCCGATATCAAGGCCCCGGCCGAGTCGGAGACGGGCAGCGACGTTGATGAACGAGACACGGATTCAGAGCCCTTCTCGCTGGATCTCGATTCCGATGAGGCGAGCGATGAACTGTCCGTCGACGAAGACGCGCCGGCCGCCTCCGAAGAGCCGCAATTCGGCGAGGAAGCCGATGAGGACGACGGGCTGACGCTGGACTTTGAAGATGATTCCAGTGCCGATGCCCACAGTGCTACCGAAAGGCCTGCTACCGATGAGTCGGACGTTGGGGATGTCGAGGGTTCCGAAGCGCTGGCTGAGCCGGGGATCTTCGAGCTCGACGAAACCGGCGAAGCCACGTCGGAGGAGCCAGCCGAGCCTCAGAGCGATGCCGAGTTGAGTGACGAGGATGCCGACGTCAAGCTCGACCTCGCTCGTGCCTACATGTCCGTGGATCTGGCCGATTCGGCCCGGACCATCCTCGAGGAGGTGGTCGCCGGCGGTACTCCGGACAAGCAGGACGAGGCACAGAAGCTGCTCGAAGATCTCTAGCCGACGATTGGACCAGCGAAATACGGACCCATGCGACTGGCTGCGGGAGTCGAGTACGACGGCAGTGGTTTCTTCGGCTGGCAGCGTCAGCGCCAGTCGCCGACCGTGCAGGAGTGCCTGGAAGCGGCGCTGGGCCGGGTGGCCGATCATCCGGTCGTCGTCCACTGTGCCGGTCGCACCGACACGGGCGTGCATGCTTTCTGCCAGGTCGTCCATTTCGATACCGAGGCGGTGCGGCGCGAGCGCTCCTGGGTGCTCGGCACCAACACCCACCTGCATCCCGGCATCACCCTGCTGTGGACGCGCGAAGTCGACGATGACTTTCACGCCCGCTTTCGCGCCACTCGTCGACAATACCGTTATCGCATACTCAATCGCCGGGTGAGACCGGCCATCGACCGCGGGCGTGTGGCCTGGGTTCGTCATCCGCTGGATGCCGAGCGCATGCACGAGGCTGCCCAGGCGCTGGTTGGAGAACATGATTTTTCCAGCTTTCGTGCCGTTGGTTGTCAGGCGAAGTCACCGGTGCGAACCATACATCGCGTGGACGTGACGCGAAACGGACAGGAGGTCGTCATCGACATCGAGGCCAATGCCTTCGTTTACCACATGGTCAGGAATATCGCCGGTACCTTGATGGCGATCGGCCAGGGTGAGCGTCCGCCCGCCTGGGCCGGCGACGTCCTGGCTGCTCGCGACCGCAGTGTGGCCGGCATCACGGCCCCGGCCGAGGGGCTGTATTTCATGGCACCGACTTATCCCGACTATGTGCAGTTGCCGATGAACCAGGCGGCGGGCTTTCCGCCGGACGATCGCGCATGACCCGGGTCAAGATCTGCGGCATGACGCGTGTCGACGACGCCCTGGCGGCGGCGCGGGCCGGGGTGGATGCCATCGGCCTGGTCTTCGTTGAGCGCTCAAAGCGCCATATCGATGTCCAGGCTGCCCGCACCATCTGCCGTGCCCTGCCACCGTTCGTCGGCCGGGTGGGTCTGTTCATGGATGCCGAAGCCGGGCGGGTGCGACAGGTGCTTGATGAAGTCCCGCTGGACTGGTTGCAGTTTCACGGTAGCGAGGATGCGGCTTTCTGCCAGCAGTTCGGACGTCCCTGGATCAAGGCGCTGGCCATGGGCGGAAACGCCGTCGTCGACGTCTCGGCTTTCGACGAAGCCGATGCACTGCTGCTCGACTCGCATGGTGCCGGCGCCATGGGCGGCAGTGGTGAAACCTTTGACTGGAGCCGCGCTCCCGATATCAATCGACCCTGGGTGCTGGCCGGCGGCCTGCATCCCGGGAATGTGGCCGAGGCCTGCCGTCAACTGCAACCGGATGCCGTCGATGTATCCAGCGGTGTGGAAGTCCGGCCCGGCGTGAAGAGTGATAAGCTGATGAATGAATTCATCAAGGCGGTGAAACATGGCTGAACCAGCCCGAAAAGCAGCAATTTCCGACGGCGTCTTTCCCGATGCCGGTGGCCATTTCGGCGTCTTTGGCGGCAAGTTCGTCTCCGAGACTCTCATGCCCGCCCTGGAGGAACTGGAAGCCGCGTGGCGCAAGCACCTGGCCGATCCCGAATTCGTCGCCCGCCTGGATTCGGACCTGGCCCATTTCGTTGGCCGGCCGTCACCGCTTTACTTCGCCGAGAACCTGTCCGATCGGGCCGGTGGGGCACGCATCGTGCTCAAGCGCGAGGATCTCAACCATACCGGCGCGCACAAGATCAACAATACGGTCGGCCAGGCCCTTCTGGCTAAAGCCATGGGCAAGCAGCGCGTGATCGCCGAGACCGGTGCCGGTCAGCACGGGGTGGCCACGGCCACGGTGGCTGCGCGCCTGGGCCAGGACTGCGTGGTCTACATGGGGTCCGAAGACATGCGTCGCCAGGCGGTCAACGTCTACCGCATGAAACTGCTCGGCGCCGAGGTCATCAGCGTCGACTCCGGATCGTGCACCCTCAAGGATGCGCTCAACGAAGCCATGCGCGACTGGGTCACCAATGTCGACGACACCTTCTACGTTCTCGGCACGGTGGCCGGCCCGCATCCGTATCCGGCCATGGTGCG
>SKZJ01000240.1 GCA_007127425.1 Wenzhouxiangella sp. | reverse complement strand
TCCGGTCAGGCTTACCACTGCGGCTGTAGCCGACGTGATCTGCCGCCCGGCGGCGTTTACCCGGGCACCTGCCGCAACGGTATTCCAGAAGGTCGCTCTCCCCGCAGCATTCGTCTGCGAACCGACCGTGCCGAACCCCTCATCTTTCATGATCTCGTCCAGGGCGAGATCCGCGAACATCCCGGGTCCCAAACCGGAGACTTCGTCATCCGGCGCGCCGACGGCTTGATTGCCTACCAGCTCGCCGTGGTCGTCGACGACCATGCCGCCGGCATTACCGAGGTCGCGCGGGGGGCGGACTTGCTCGAATCCACTGCAAGGCAGATCCATGTCTACCACTGCCTGGGCTGGAACCCGCCCCGCTGGATGCACCTGCCCCTGATTGTCGACGAGCACGGCCGCAAGCTCAGCAAATCCGAACATGATGACCCGGTCGACTGCCAACCCGCGCCCGAAGCGCTACGCCTGGCCTTGCGTGCGCTGGGCCATGAGCCACCCGCGGCAACCGGCAGCGTGGCCAGCATGCTGGAGTGGGCCCTGCCCAACTGGTCGATCGACAACATCCCGCGTGGACCGGTCGCCGTGGGGGAATTTCCAGGCTGACCGGCATCATTGCCTGTTTAATGCTGAGGCTCTTCTTTCTCGGTGGCTGACGATGCAGCAGGCGCATCAGGCCCTCCACCCCCGTTTCGAACATTGATATTTCGGTTATTTGAATTTGTTTGTGATTTGGTGCTTGGTGCTTGGAATTTTCAAACACCAGTCAGGTATCGTTATACTGAGCGGTCAACGGCCTGACACAACGGACACCGATGAATCCCAATTATCTCGACTTCGAGCAACCCATTGCCGAACTGGAAGCCAAGATCCGCGAACTACGCAACGTCGGATCGGACAACTCGCTCAATATCGAGGAGGAAATCCAGCGACTGGAACAGAAGTGCCGCGACCGCACCCGCACGATCTTCGGCGAGCTGAGCGATTGGCAAATCTCGCAACTCGCGCGCCATCCCCAGCGCCCGTACACGCTCGACTACATTCCCATGATCTGCGAGCGGTTTGAGGAGCTGCACGGTGATCGTCATTATGCCGACGACCACGCCATTGTCGGTGGACCAGCCATCATCGACGGTCGCCGCGTCATGCTGATCGGCCACCAGAAGGGACGCGACACCAAGGAAAAGGTTTATCGCAATTTCGGCATGCCCCGCCCCGAAGGGTATCGAAAGGCCTTGCGCCTGATGGAGATGGCCGAACGGTTCGACATGCCCATTGTCACTTTCATCGATACCCCGGGCGCCTATCCCGGTGTCGGTGCCGAGGAACGCGGTCAGTCCGAAGCCATCGCCCGAAATCTCGCGGTCATGTCGAGACTGAAGGTGCCGATCATCTGCAACATCATCGGCGAAGGCGGCTCCGGCGGCGCGCTCGCCATTGGCGTCGGCGACCGCACCAACATGTTGCAATACAGCATTTACTCGGTCATCTCCCCGGAAGGTTGTGCCTCGATTCTCTGGAAAAGTGCCGAGAAAGCCCCGGTTGCGGCTGAAGCGATGAAGCTGACGGCCCATCGCCTCAAGGAGCTCGGGCTGATTGACAAGGTGGTTGCCGAACCGCCCGGCGGAGCGCATCGCTCCGCTCATGAAGTGGCGGTAAAGTTACGGAAAGCCATCTGCAGCCAGCTCGACCAGTTTGCGGACAAATCCGTCGACATCCTGCTCGACGAGCGTTACCGCCGCTTGATGGCTTACGGCGCTTTCGAAAGCAACTGAACCCGGTCGACGTGCCGCGACCATGCCGGAGCTGAACCCGCCCCCTCGGCAGTGGCCCGGTAACGGTCGCGTGATCATCGCATTCAGTGGCGGCCCTGACTCCCTCTGCCTGCTGCACCGGCTTCAGGCAGAGGAGTGCACGCGTTCGCGTTCGATCACCTGCCTGCATATCGACCATGGCCTCGATGACGGCAGCCGGGAACGTGCTGATGAAGCGATCCGGCTGGCACAGGCGGCCGGAAGCGACTGCCATGTCATGCGGATCGAAGTGGCGCCCGGAGGAAGCCCGGAGGCCAGTGCCCGCCGAGCGCGCTACGACGCGATTGACGCGTTCATGCAAGTCGACGATGTGGTGCTGACCGGCCATCATGCAGACGACCAGGCCGAAACGGTGCTGATGCGCCTGTTGAGAGGGGCCGGACCGTCGGGTCTGCGCGGCATTCCACGCCAACGTCGATTCGGGCCGGGCTGGATTGTCCGCCCGATGCTCGACTGGACCCGGGCCGACATCGAGCGCTTTCTCCGTGAACATGAACTGTCACCGGTCCAAGATCCGGCCAATGACAGCCTCGAAATCGATCGCAACTTCGTCGGCCAGCAGCTCATGCCGATCATTCGCCGACGCTGGGCGGGTGCTGGGCGAGCGATTCTGCGTAGCGGGCGCTTGTGTCACGGAGCCGCCGAAACACTGGCCGAGCTGGCTGCCGAAGACCTCGATCGCCAGACGATTCAACCCACCTGCGTTCGTTTGGCCGGCACCCGGCACTGGAACCCGTTTCGGCTGGGCGAGATGCTGCGCCACTGGTGTCACCGGCAGGAGTTGCCCGCCCCACCCGGCCGGCGCATAGAAGCCTTTATCGAGCAGTTGGAACGGGCATCAGCCGACCGCCAACCGACCCTGGCATGGGAGGACGGAGTCATCCGCATGTGGCGCGAGCGCCTGTGGTTACAAGCCCTGCCCGAATCGCCGAGGGAATGGGCGCTGGAGTGGCATCGTGGCCAGACGCTGGATCTGCCCGGCGACATCGGCCGGCTTGAACTGTCGGGCATCGAGCACCCGCCCAGCCCCTTGCAAGTGCGCTCGGCCCAACCGGGTGAAGTGTTCAAGCCGTCGGGCCATTTGCATCATCGCCCGGTCACGCAATTGATGGCCGAGCACGATATCCCGCCCTGGCAGCGCGAGTGCTGGCCGAGACTCTACCTGGACGGCTGCCTGGTGGGAATCGGCGATATTTGGCACTCGGCGGAACTCGAACGGTGGCTGGCTTCTGCAAACGCACGGCTGCGCTGGCTGACCTCGCTCAACAAGGGCTGTTAGAATCCCCTGCCATGGCAAAGCAATCCACAGAAAAGCACGAGAGCGCCGAAAAGGCCGACTTCGAAGCGGCCCTGGGCGAACTGGAAAAGATCGTCGAGACCCTGGAATCCGGCGAGTTGTCGCTGGCCGACTCGCTGGAGGGCTTCAAGCGCGGGGTCACTCTCAGCAAGCGTTGCCACCAGTTGATCGACGAGGCACGACAATCCGTCGAGGTGCTGTCCGATGTCGAGGACGAAAGCAGCGCGAGTCCCACCGAGTCGCCCGCCCGCTGAGGATGCCCGTTCAGCACCACTTCAGGTGAGCCTGATATCCTCGGAAGACCGCATAGACTCCGATATTGCGGCAGGAGGCGTGAAACGATGTCCCGACAACGATGGTTATTGAGCCTTTCCCTGCTTCTGCTGGCTTCGCATGCGCACGGCCAGGTCTATCGTTGCGAAATCGATGACAGCATCGTGTTTTCCGATCAACCCTGCTCCGAGGACTCGCAGGAATACCAGGTCATCAGCCGAATCAGCGTGATCGAGCCGGCTGCTGACCTCGACCAGGTCGCCGAGCGCAACCAGGCATTCCTCCGTGACCGACGCGAGCGCCAGGCTGCGCTGCGCCAGGCCCGAGTCGAACGGACTCGGGAAGCGACAGTACCGCCTCAGTCCCAGACTACGGAAGTGACCCGGGTCCTTTACGTACCGGAACCACGGCACCGGCTACCGCCGGGTTCCGATCGCGGCCGACACGGACGTCACCGGGACCGGACGCCCGAACCACGTGAGGAGCGACCGTTCTCTGCACTCAGCGGACCGTTTCCGGGCACACGACGCAGTGATCGGAACCAACGCCCACGCGAAAATCCGCGCGATCAGTAGCCCTCCAGTACGTCCACCCCTTCCGGCGGCGTGAAACTGAATACTTCGGGATCGAGGCTCGGATTGCGTTGCAAGTCCCTGAGTTCGATGCGTGTGAGCTGACCGAACTGGTCATGCAATTCCAGCAAATCGACCAGCCCGTCGGAAAAGTGAATCCGGGCCAACTCGAACTCGGCGTCTTCGGCCAACGGCAGGAACTCCAGCACCTGGTCGTCGCCGCCGGGCCGGACTTCGTAGAATCGATCCAGCAGTTCCGGGCGCGTCAGAACCAGCAGTGGGGACTCGCCGGCATCGGGTTGATCCCGTACGGTCACCTGGTCCAGTGACTCGTCGTAATGCCACAGCTTTTCGCCATCGGCGACCAGTTGCTGTGGAAACGGTTCTCCGTAGTTCCAGCGGAACAGATCGGGACGACTGAAATATAGCTGGCCGTGCACTTCCTCGATGACCCGCCCGCTATCGTCGATGGTGACTTGCTTGAACTCGCCGGACAGCGTTTCCAGGCCCTGGGCAAATGCATCAAGCTGGGAACGGGCGTCAGCCCAGGCGGACGATGCGAATACGAGCATGGCCGCGACAATAATCACTGATCTGGACATTTGAATCGACACTCCGGTTGGGCAGGCTTTTCAATAGCCTGTCAGGTTGATGCTGAACGGTTGCTGACCGGATCAGTCACGCGGTGGGGCGGGCGCCAGTACCTCGCGCTGCCCGTTGTGCTCGGGCGCGCTCACCACGCCCTGGGCCTCCATCTCCTCGATCAGGCGCGCGGCACGGTTGTAGCCGATCCGCAGCTGACGCTGAACGCCGGAAATCGAGGCCCGCCGGCTTTCCAGAACATGGGCAACAGCCTTGTCGTAGAGTTCATCCTCGGAGTCGGAACTCCCCCCTTCCGGCAGCCCGGTCACGCCGATCTGCTGGCCGTCGACCGTGGTATGACTCTCGGCGAGTACATCCTCGAGATAGTCCGGCGGACCCTGCTGCTTGAGCGACTCCACCACGGCATGAACCTCGTGATCATCGACGAAAGCACCGTGAATACGCTCGGGCAGACCGGAACCGGGCGGCAGGTAAAGCATGTCGCCGTGACCGAGCAACTGCTCGGCGCCCTGCTGATCGAGAATGGTCCGGGAATCAATCCGTGAAGACACCTGGAAGGCCATGCGGGTGGGAATGTTGGCCTTGATCAGGCCGGTGATCACGTCCACCGACGGGCGCTGGGTTGCCAGGATGAGATGGATGCCCGAGGCCCGTGCTTTCTGCGCCAGCCGCGCGATCAGCTGCTCGATCTTCTTGCCCACGATCATCATCATGTCGGCAAATTCGTCGACCACGACCACGATGTAGGGCAGCTTTTCCAGCGTCGGCGGCTCCTCGCCCTCGGCGAGTTGCGAGGGATCGACCAGCGGGTCCGGAATGGGATTGCCCTTGTCGGCCGCCTCCTTGACCTTGCGGTTGTAACCGGCGAGGTTGCGCACGCCCAGCGATGCCATCAAGCGATAGCGACGCTCCATTTCCGCCACGCACCAACGCAGCGCGTTCGACGCCTCGTTCATGTCGGTGACCACCGGCGTGAGCAAATGCTGGATGCCTTCATAGACCGACAGCTCCAGCATCTTCGGGTCGACCATGATCAGGCGCACCTGCTCCGGTGTGGCCTTGTAGAGGAAGCTCAGGATCATGGCGTTGATCGCCACCGACTTGCCCGAACCGGTGGTCCCGGCCACCAGCAAGTGCGGCATGCGCGAGACATCGACCACCACGGGCTTGCCGGAGATACTCTTGCCCAGTCCAAGCGTCAGCGGTGAAGACGCCTTGGTATAGGCTTCCGAGGCAAGGATCTCGCGCAGGTAGACCACCTCGCGGTTCTGGTTGGGGATCTCCAGGCCGATCACGCTCTTGCCGGGAATCACGTCGACCACACGCACCGAGATCACGCTCAGGCCGCGCGCCAGGTCCTTGGACAGGTTGGAAATCTGGGCACCCTTCACGCCCGGCGCCGGCTGCAGTTCGAAACGGGTAATCACCGGCCCCGGATGCACCGCGACCACTTCCACCTCGACGCCGAAATCCGCCAGCTTGATCTCCACCTGCCGGCTCATGGCCTTGAGAGCTTCCTCGGAGTAGCCGGCTCGCTGGGCCGGCGCCTGGTCGAGCAGATCGAGCGGCGGCAAATCGCCCGCTGCCAGGTTTTTGAACAAGGGCTGCTGCTTGACTTCGCGCTTGTGCGAACGCGGCGGCTCGGGCTCGACTCGCGGCTCGATGCGGACTTCCTTGCGGGTTTTGCGCTTGTCCTGGTCGCGTTTGCGGACCTCTTCGCGTTCGGCACGCGCCCGTCGGCCGGCAAGCCAGTCGCGTGCGCGCACCACCATGGCGGCCGTCCAGGTTGCGGCGTGGATGGCCAGCCGCCCGGTTCGATCCACCAGGCGAAGCCAGGAAAGCCCCGAGAACAGCGTGATCCCGGCCAGGAACAGGGTCAGGCTGAACAACACCGAACCGGTCAGTCCCATGGCACTGACCATCGGCGCCGACAACAAGTCACCGATGACGCCGCCAGGTTGCGCCAGGTTTCCACGCGTCTGCATGGCCAGCAGAAGGCAGCCGGTCACCACCGCCATCAGCAGACCGAGCGTGCGCATGCCCCATTCGGCCATGCCGGCCGGTTCGGTCCGTTCCTTGAGAATGCGCACGCCGACCAGGCCGACCAGTACAGGAGCCACGTAAGCCATATAGCCGAACAGGAAAAGGAACAGGTCCGAAATCCAGGCACCGAAGGTACCCCCGAGATTGCGTACCTGATCATGGGCGGCATCGCGCGACCAGCCCGGGTCTGCCGGGTGATGGCTGACTAACGTGAGCAACAGGTAGACGGCAACGACCAGGATCAGCAGAAAAGCCGCCTCAGCCAGCCGCCGACCCATCGCCGGATTGGGATCCGGCTTGCTCTCCACCTTTTTTCCGCGCGCGCTCAATCCAAAAGTTCCCTGTAAGGTTTTCCCTGCAAGTGACTGATTATACTTATTTCAGAGCGGGGTGTACGATTTCTCCAGATCGCACATTGACGCCGCGTGACAAGGCCTGTCGCTCAGCCCAGTCGGGCCGGGCCATCTGCTGCACATACGGAAGGATCGCCGCGCACAGCGCCTGGCTGGACGTCCGCGGCACCGCGCCCGGCATGTTGGTCACGCAGAAATGGGTGACGCCCTCGACCTGGTAGGTCGGGTCCTTGTAGGTGGTCGGTTTTGTCGTCTCGACACAGCCGCCTTGGTCAACGGAAATGTCAACTACGACGCTGCCATCGTTCATCGACGAAATCATGTCGCGGGTCACCACGTGCGGTGCACGCGCACCGGTCACCAGCACCGCGCCGATCACCATGTCGGCACGGGCAACATACTCCGCTACCGTCTCGACATAGGGATACAGGGCGGTCACGTTCGGGCCGATGGCCATCATCTCGGCCAGGCGATCCTGGCGCTTGTCGAACACCGTCACACGCGCACCGGAAGCGGCGGCCAGGCGCGCCGAGTTGCCACCGGCGGCACCGGCCCCGAGCACCACGACATGGCCGCGATCGGCCGAAGGCAGGCCACCGAGCAGGATGCCGCGCCCACCCTGGGGCTGGTGCAGGAGATAGGTCCCGACCTGCACGCCGATTCGCCCGGCGATATTGCTCATGGGCGCGAGCAGGGGCAGTGACCCGTCGGCTTCCTCGACGGTTTCGAAGGCCACGCCGGTCAAGCCGATATCGAGCAAACGCTCGGTCAGTTTCGGCTCGGCGGCCAGGTGCAGGTAGCAAAACAGCAGGTGATCGGAGCGCAAGTGCTGGAGGTCACCGTCGATCGGCTCCTTGACCTTGACCACCAGCTCGGCCGCCTCGTAAAGGGCGGCGGCATCCGGCTGGATGCCCACGCCGACGGCGGTGAAATCATCGTCTGAAAAACCGCTCTTCTCGCCCGCACCCGACTCGATGAAGACCTCGTGGCCGGCCCGCACCAGGTCGCCACAGGCGGCCGGCACCAGGGCGACACGCCCCTCCAGTGTCTTGATCTCGCGGGGAATTCCGATACGCATGCTTAAAGACTCCTTGGAAAAATGCAACTGCATGAAATGATGAATGCCGGGGCGTTCGGCGTGCCTGACTGCGCCGCCCGTCCACCGGCCTGGTTGGAAAACTGCACGGGCGACCCTAGGTAAGACGGCCGCCATGCGGGCGCGGGCAATACGTACAATGACGCCGTTCCGCCATCCCGAACAGCCGGGTACACTAGCGCACTGGCCCGACACCCTCAAAATTCTGGAGAAAATTATACATGTCAGACCCGAGACATTTCCGGCTTCTGATCCTCGGATCCGGTCCGGCCGGCTACACGGCAGCCATTTATGCCGCCCGCGCCAATCTCAAGCCCGCCGTCATCACCGGTATCGAGCAGGGTGGCCAGCTCATGACCACTACGGATGTCGAAAACTGGCCGGGTGATTACCCCGACCTCCAGGGCCCGGCACTCATGCAGCGCATGGGCCAACATGCCGAGGCCTTCGACACCGAAATGGTCTTCGACCATATCCATACCACCGACCTCGACAGCCGCCCCTTCCGGCTCGAGGGTGACAGCGGCGTCTACACCTGCGATGCGCTGATCATCGCCACCGGCGCCTCGGCACGATACCTCGGACTGGAATCGGAAGAGGCCTTCAAGGGCCGTGGCGTATCGGCCTGCGCCACCTGTGACGGGTTCTTCTACCGCGACAAGCCCGTTGCCGTCATCGGTGGCGGCAACACCGCGGTCGAAGAGGCACTCTACCTGTCCAATATCGCCAGCAAGGTCACCCTGGTGCATCGCCGCGACGAACTCAGGGCCGAGAAAATCCTGCAACAGCGCCTGTTCAAACGCGAAGCCGAGGGCAAGGTCGAATTCCAGTGGGACCACGTACTCGACGAGGTGCTCGGCGACGACGACGGCGTCACCGGTATGCGCATCCGGCATGTCGGAAGCGGCGACAAGCAGGATGTCGACCTCGACGGGGTGTTCATCGCCATCGGCCATGATCCAAACACCAAGATCTTTGCCGACCAGCTCGACATGACCGACGGCTACATTCACATTCGTGCCGGCCAGGACGGCATGGCTACGGCGACCAGCGTGCCCGGCGTTTTTGCCGCCGGCGACGTGGCCGACCATGTCTACCGCCAGGCGGTAACCTCGGCCGGTTTCGGCTGCATGGCCGCACTCGATGCCGAAAAATTCCTTGACGAGCTCGACGACTGACTCCCCTGCCCCGCTTACCCGCTTCAGCGACCTGCGCCAGGCGGAGTGGAACGGACTGGCCCGGACGACCGGGCCATTCGCCGACTGGCGTTTCCTGGCCAGCCTGGAAGACGCCGCCTGTATCGGCCGCACCTGCGGTTGGGAGCCCTGCCTGCCGGTGATTCGAGACGACGGCGACGGGCGCCTGCGCGCTGCCGCACCGTCATTCCTCAAGAAAAATTCTCATGGCGAATTCGTGTTTGACTGGGCCTGGGCACACGCCTCCCAGTCTGCCGGCATGCCCTGGTATCCCAAGCTGCTGGTAGCCGCACCGTTCAGCCCGGTGCCCGGCCCGCGCCTGCTCGGCGGCGAATCGGACCGCGAGGCTGCTCTCGCCCTGGTCGAGCAGATCGAGGGGCTGGTCCACGACCGCGCCCTGTCCTCGGCCGGGGTCAACTTTTGCGATGAACATGATGCCAGCGTGTTGCGCGAGGCCGGCTGGCTTGAGCG
>SKZJ01000236.1 GCA_007127425.1 Wenzhouxiangella sp. | reverse complement strand
TGATCGGGCGGAAACGCGAACGGGCGGCCCGGATAGCGGCTTCCACCCGCGCCTCGCCGGCGCGGCGATAGCGGTTGACGAAGTCGACCAGGATCAGGCTGTCGTTGACCACCACGCCGGCCAGGGCAACGATCCCGAATGCCGACATCATGCTCACCGGGATGTTCATGATCCAGTGTCCGAGCAGAGCGCCGATGGTGCCGAACGGGATCACCATCATGATCAGCAGCGGCTGCAGGTAGGACTTCAATGGAATGGCGATCAGCGCGTAGATCAGGAACAACGCCAGGGCGGTGCCGGCCAGCAACTCGATTTCCATCTGTTCGCGTTCACGGGTCATGCCGCCGATCCGGTAATCCACCCCGGGATGTCCGGCAATGATCTCAGGCAGGTGCTCATTGCGCAGCTCGGTGGTAATCGGGCCGGACTCGGCCACATCGGAATCGACTCTTGCAGTCACGCTGATTGACCGCTCTCGATTGAAGCGGCGGATGATCGAGGGGCTGGATCCATATTCGATGTCGGCAACCGCTCCGAACGGCACCTGTGCGCCGTCGGGCGCGCGGATGCGCATGTCTTCCAGGTAGCCTTCGGAGCGCCGTTCAGTTCGAGGATATCGCACCATGACGCGGACCTCGTCCTGGCCCCGCTGCAGGCGCTGGACCTCCTCGCCATAGAAAGCCTGGCGCACCTGCCGGGCAAGGTCCTGCTGGCTCAGGCCGAGCTGTTCGGCTTCGGGACGGATACGAAGCTGCAGTTCGCGCATGCCGCCGTCAAAGGAGTTGCGAATGTCGTAGACGCCGTCATATTGGCCGATCTGCTCTTCCAGCCGGGCGGCGGCCGATTCCAGCAGCGCCAGGTCACGCCCGACCAGTTGGAAGGAGATGTCCGGGCCGCCGCCGGGGCCGCCGGCGCTGCCGATTTCGAGAATGCGCGAGCCGGGAATTTCACCCACCGCATCGCGCCACCGCCGTTCGATATCGCGCACGGTGACCGGTGAGTCCTCCGTCTTGGTCAACTCGACAAAGACCTGACCCCCGGTGTCCGAACCCGACCAGGCAAACATGGACCGGACGACCGGCCGGTTCAGATCCAGCTCGTCCTGAAAGTCCTGGTCGACCTCGCGCAAGGCCTCCTGCAGACGGTCGAGGTGGCCCTGGGTGACGGTCGCCGGGGTGCCTTCGTTCATCTCGAGCTGCGCCTGCATGAAGTCACCGGTCACGTCCGGGAAAAACACCACGCGCAACAGGCCGCCAGCAACCAGTCCGATGGCCAGTATCAACGCGGAAACAAACACGGCGATGGCCAGGTAACGGTTCCTGAGCACGACGCGCAGCGATGGCAGGTATTGGTTGTCGACAAACCGGAACAGTTCGTCGGAGAACTTGCGCTGGAAGCGGATGAAACGGTTGGATGTATCTTCTTCGTGCTTGCGTATCCGCATGTGGGCCAGGTGGGCCGGAAGGATCAGCTTCGATTCGACCAGCGACATGATCAGACACAGAACGACAACCCAGCCGATGGCGGCAAAGAATGCGCCGAACACGCCGGAGACGAACAGCACCGGCAGGAACGCGGCCATGGTCGTGAGCACGCCGAAGGTGGCCGGGGAGGCGACATCGAGCACGCCGGCGACCACGTTGTCGACCGAGTGACCGTCCTGTCGGATCCTGGTGTAGGCCGATTCACCCATGATGATGGCGTCATCGACCACGATACCGAGCACCAGCAGGAAGCCGAACAGGCTGAGCATGTTGATGGTCACGCCCGTTGCCGGCAGCGCGAACAGCGCACCCATGAAGGCCACCAGCAGTCCGACCATGACCCAGAAGGCCAGCTTCAGCCTGAGGAAAAGAGCCAGAATCAGGAAGACCAGCAGCGCGCCCAGTGCGAGATTTTCAGCCATCATCGTCAGCCGGCCCTGCAGGTAGTGCGAGGTGTCGCCCCAATAGTCCAGGGTCAGCCCGTCGGGCAAGGTCTGTTGCTTGTCGGCGACGTAGTCGCGTACCTCGCGGGCGATGGCCAGGATGTTCTGTTCACCCACCCCGTCGACTCGCACGCTCGCCGACGGCATGCCGTTGAAACGCGCGTACAGATCGCGGTCGACGAAGCCGTCGCGAATGTCGGCCACATCTCTGAGTAGTACGCGTGATCCGTCGGAATTGGTGCGGATGACGATGTCCTCGAAATCCCGCCCGACGTAGGCCTGACCGATGGTGCGTACAAGAATATCGCCGCCCTCGGCCTGGATGCGGCCGGCCGGCAGGTCCATGGACGATCGCCTGACCGCCTGGGCCACTTCGCCCAGCGTAAGGTTGTAGGAGCGAAGCGTGCTCTCGCTGACCTCGATGGAGATCTCGTAGGCACGAGTTCCCACGACCTGGGCCTGGGTGACCGAGGGCAGGGCGGTGATGTCGTCGCGAATCTGTCGGGTGACTTCCTTGAGGGTGCGTTCGTCGATATCGCCGAACACCGAGACCCACAGCACCTGTTGCGTCCAG
>SKZJ01000141.1 GCA_007127425.1 Wenzhouxiangella sp. | reverse complement strand
GTTACCTGATCGAGCTGGGCGAGCGTCACGCCGAAACGGGGGATCTGGAGCAACTGATCCGCGTCTGGAACAACCTGGCCATCATTCATGCCGAAATGGGCGAGCTGGAGCGGGCCGAGGAGTACTTCTTCAAGGGCCTGGAAACGTTGGCCGAAACCGGTGATGCCTCTCATGAAGCGGGCGCCTGGAGCAACCTGGCCAACCTGTCGCGCATTCGCGGCAATCTCGACGAGGCGCTGGAAAGAATCAATCGGGCCATGGCCCTCGGGGCCGAGCATGCCGGTCCGGCGAGACTGAACTCCATCTTTCACGTACGCGGTGGCATCCGTATCGACCTGGGGGAGTACGACCAGGCCCTGGGTGATTTCAGCACGGCCATGGCCTACGCCGAGGAGGCGGGGTTGAGCGGCCAGGCCGCGAATGCCCGGGTCGAAGTGGGCCGGGCGCTGATCGAGATGGGGCGGCCTGAAGAGGCCATCGAGATCCTGTCCGATGCCCTGCCGGTGGTCGAGGAGATCGGCTTGCTCGCTTACGAACTGAATATCCATGAACTGCTGCAGGATGCCTACGAGCGAATCGGTGATTACCCCGCGGCACTTGATCACGCCGGGTCTTACATCGCCGTGCAGCAGGAAATGCTGTCGGAAGACCAGCAGCGTGAGGTCCGTCGGATGGACACGCTGTTTGGGGTGTCACAGGCCGAGCGCCGAGCCGAAGCGGCCGCCGCCGAGGCTGCGCTGTCGCAAACGAAGCTGCAGCAGCAACGGGCCTGGACTACCGCGATGGTGCTCGGGATTGCACTGATGCTGGTCGTGATGGGGGCGTTGCTTTTCCGGGTGCGCCAGAGGCGGCGTCTGGAGCACGAGCTGTATGTTCGCGAGCTGCAATTCAAGCAGGATTTCTCGATCATGATGGTTCATGATCTGCATGGACCGGTGCAGGAGATCAGAAAAAGCGCCTTGCTCGTCGGGGAAGGAACCGATGACCCGGCGATTCGCAGCCTGTCCGAACAGATCCAGAATTACTGCGAGGGGATGTCTGCGCTGGTCGGCGATCTGCTCGATCTGTCCCGGAGCGAAGGCGAAGTGCTCAAGCTCGATCGTCGCAGTATCCACCTGAAAACGGTGGCCGAACAAGCGATCGACGCGGCCAGGGCTACGGCCGGTGACAAGGAAGTTCGCCTGGAGTTGTCTGGTGAGGACCTGCCCGCCATGCCGGTAGACGCTGGCCGGATGACGCAGGTGATGGAAAACCTGCTGGACAACGCGATCCACTTTTCCCCCGAGGGCGGCCTGGTCGAGGTGGCGTTGACGCGCAAGCGCAGTGCTCGCGGGCGGCCGATGCAATCCGTACGGGTAATGAACGAGGGGAAGGGCATCTCCCGCAAATCGCTGGAAGCCATTTTCAAACCCCATGCCGGCGGCGAGAGAAAGGGTCGGCGCAAGGGCGGCGATAGCCTGGGCCTGACCGTCTCCCGCATGATCGTCCGAGCCCATGGCGGCGAATTGACTGCGGCCAATCGCACGGGTACTGGGATGGTGTTCGAGATTCAATTGCCGGAAACGACAATCGTCTAGAACCGTGTTCGCCATTCGGTCAGGAGGCTGAGGCCGTCGGTGTCAGGGGCGAAGCCGGATTGGGCGGCGACGGTGCGGTTGCTGTCGAGGAGCAGGAGTTCGATACCGACGCGACTCTGGCGACCGATGTCGCGGATCCAGGCGAAGGTGAGGGCGCGGCCGCGGTCGTTGAATACGCCCCAGCCGGCGTTTTGCAGGTGGTCTTCGACGTGGAAGCGGTCGTGGCGAAGGGACCAGCGCCCGGTGGCGGTGTCGATCGAGGCCATCAGGTAGGCGGCACGGAAATCGGCATCGACCCATGGCACGCCTGGAAAGCGGATGCGGGTGCTGCCATGGGTGAATTCTGCCATCAACTCGGCGGCCTCGGTCATCTGCCAGTGCCCGCCGGCATGCATGAAGCGGGTATTCCAGGCCCATTCGTCACCGTGCAGCATGCGATCTCCACGATTGTTGACCCAGGCGACCTGGCCGCTGAAGGCCCGGCCGCGGTCGTAGCGGGCGCGCGCCGCCCAGCCCGGGCGGTCGTCGAGATCGCTGCCGAATCCGGTGGTGGAAAAGCGGCGCTGGGCGGCGAAGGAGCCGCCTTCGTCGAGCGAAAAGACCGGGGGCAGGGGCAGCTTCTCGTTGAATCCGCTCAGGCGGTCGTGCATGGCCCATCCGCGCCAGGCAACCAGCGTGCCCAGGGTGTCGTTGCCGCCGAACACGGTGGCGCCGAGCGACCAGGTGTCGCCCTGCTCGGTGAAGGACCGCCACTCGGCATCGAGCCCCAGTGGCCGGAATTCCTCGGCGAACCAGCTGTTGATGGCCGAGTAGGTGAGTGTGTAGGGGGAGGCCCAGAGCGGGTCGATGTTTTCCTGCGAGGAAGGGAAGAAAAACAGGCCGCCGGTCAGTGCCAGTTCGCCCTGGTGGCCTATGGCGCGCCGGTAGCGGGCCCAGGCCTCGGTCAGGCCGACAGCGTCGCCCTCGTTGCTGGCGGTGGAGGCGCGGGCGACGGCGTGAACCTTGGCCTGCCAACTCACCGAGGGCTCGAAGCGCAGCCCGAGCTGGGTTTCGCCGCGAATCCACAGGTCGCTGTCGCCGGGTGCATCACCGCCGGCGGCCAGGCGCCCGAAGCCGCCCTCGATCCAGCCGGGTTGGCCTTCCACCCAGCCGCCGCGCACACCGGCAAAACCGAGCAGCTCGACCGTCCCGCCCTCATCGGCGAACACGGGCAAGGCAAGCAGCAGCGCTAACGCCGCCAGCGTTGTGCGAATGCGATACATGGCAATCTCCCTCAAGGCCGCCGTGGGTGCGGCGGGCCGGTATCTCCTACCCGTAAAACGCAATCCACCCCCCAAACCCGTAACCTTTTCGAACAGGGTCCCATCCCCGTCGTCCCGGCCGAAGAGCCGGGACCTCGCACGGTGCGCTGATGCGGGATTCATAGGTGCGGGGTCCCGGATCAAGTCCGGGACGACAAAACGACAAAGCGAATCCTATCCTGCTTCACGCCGCACCTTGAGGAGGTCGTCGAGCAGGGCGCTGGCGGTGGGGTGGCGCTGGTCGGGGTTCTTGGCCATGCACTTTAGGATGATGGCTTCCAGACGTGGCGGCATGTCGGGCCAGTGTTGCGAGGGCGGGTCGGGTGTTTTCTGGACGTGGGCCATGCACACTTCCATCGAGGTCTTGCCGGAGAAGGGAAGCTGGCCGGTGAACAGTTCGTTCATCATCACGCCGGTGGAATAGATGTCGGTGCGGGCGTCGGCAAGTTCTCCGAGCAGGATTTCCGGGGCCATGTAGTTGGCGGTGCCGACAATGGTGCCGGTGCGGGTCATGTCCTTGCCTTCCTCGACCACCTGGCGGGCGATGCCGAAGTCCATCAGGCGGGCATTGCCGCGTGGGTCGAGGATGATGTTGCCGGGTTTGATGTCGCGGTGGAGTACGCCGGCGTCATGGGCGGCCTGCAGGCCCTGCAGTACCTGGGTGCTGACGCGCAGTCCCGCCGCCAGGCTGAGCCGGCCGGAGCGCTTGAGCAGCTGGTCGAGGGTGATGCCGCGCACGTATTCCATCGAGATCAGGGGCAGCCCGTCGATTTCGAAGAAGTCGTGGGTGCGCAGCACGTTGGGATGGGTGATGCGTCGCGCCAGCCTGATCTCGCTTTTCATGCGCTCGAGGTATTCCGGGTCGTTGGCCAGTGCGGGCTTGAGCAGCTTGAGGGCGACGACGTCGTCGAGCTTGTGGTCGCGCGCCCGGTAGACGCTGCCCATGGCGCCCTCGCCGAGGGCTTCGAGGATCTCGAAGCGCTCGCCCAGTACGCGACCTTCCTGCAGTGCTTTTCCAGGCGCTGATTTCTGCGGCCGGGTGAGCGCGGCGGTGGCGTCGGGATCGACATCCGTGTGGGTGGCGGTGACCTGGTGGAAACGCCGGTTGCCGGAGCGGCCATCGGCGATGACCGTCTCTATGCGGCCGGCCTCTATGAGCGGTTGGAGTTGCTTGTGGGCGGCCGGCGAGATCAGCATGCGTCCCGGGCCGGCTTCGCGCAGCAGTGCCTCGACGTGGATGACCGGCTTGCCGGTGAGTACGGGGTAGCGGGTCGGCCCGAGTTCGAGCCTGGCGCTGTCGATGTCGCCGAAGGCCAGGGCCATGGAGGCCTTGCCGCCGGTGTTCTCGGTCTGCTCGAGCACCTCGGCAATCAGGGCAGGGAGGCGGTCGGTGCGATCAGCTTCCAGTACCAACACGACGCGGGCACCACCCCCGGGCACGAGACCGGCCTTGTGGCGTTTGGCGATGCCGATCAGGTCGGGCAGGCCGGCTGCGCTGTCTTTCGGGTCCCCCGGCCATTCGACGCCGACCACCCACGCGGGGCCTTGCTTCACCTCGCCAGTGACGCCTGAAGCGGTTTCTTCCGCCTTCTCGGCCGTGTTCTCTTCGAGCTGGCGGGAAAGGTCGGAGACGTAGCCCGCGATTTCCTGCTGCTCGCGCAGGTCGGAGAGCAGGCGGTTGATGGCACGCGCCAGGGTGCCGACCTCGTCCTTGCGCTGGATGTCGATGGATTGCTCGTAGTCGCCCTGTGCGGCCTGGTCGGCGACCGCGGCCAACTGTCTGACCGGACGGGCGATGCGGCGGGCGACCAGCAGCGACAGTGCAAAAGCGATGAGTATGGCCACCGCCCCGCCGCCGATCAGCGCGGTCTGAACGGTTCGGAACCCGGCCAGGCGGGCGTCGAGGGAATCGATGGCCACTGCTGCACCCAGCACCTGCCCGTCGGGTGCGGCAATCGGTTCAAGCCGGGCGACCCAGGCTTCACTACCCAGGTTGACGTCGAGACGGCCGACGGCCTGTCCGGCGCGCAGGCGGGCCAAGGTGTCTTCGGCACCGGTAAATTGTTCGAAAAGCTGTTCGCCCTGGCGCAGGTCGAGGGTGCTGGCGCCGAGATGCTCGCGCTCTTCATCCAGGGTGATAAAGGCGACATCGACACCGGTGACCCGCTTGATGTCATCGGCAACGTCGTTGTCGATGGCCAGGCCGGTGACCAGGAAACCGATGACCTCGAAAGCGGTGGTGAGCGGAACCACGGCGACGTTGTAAAGGCGACCGGCCTCGCGCCAAGGGCCGTACTCGGGTATCAGGTTTTCGATGACCGGGGCGACCATGGGATGCTCGCCGAGCATCCGACCGCCGGCATCCGGGCGATCGGTACGCACCAGAATGCGCCCGTTGGCGTCGAGCATCATGGCGAAGTCGAATCCCATTTCCCGTCGCCGGTCGTCGATCAGGTCGAGTATGGAGCGCAGGTCGATATCGTCGTCGCCGTCGATCTGGCCGCGGGTGGCCTCGACCAGGTAGGCGGTGTCGTGCGGATCGGCGGCGAGCAGGTCGGTGGTCAGCGCCAGCTCGCGTGCCCGAGAATTTTGCAGGTAGCGCTGCATGGCCTGGGTGGCGGCAAGCGAATCGCTGACCGCTTCCGAGGCGATACGCTGACTCATCAGCCAGGTAGCCCCGATGGCAATGGCCACGGCCAGGCTGACCAGCACAACCGTGACGATGGCGATTCGGGACGCAAGTGAATGCATGAATCTCAATACCTTCCGCGGCGGCGCATGCGTTGGCGGGGTGGGGTCGCTTCGCGGACGGTGAGTTCGAGCTCGGTGTCGTGGCTGTGGTCGCTGCCGGGTTCGAGCGTGATGCGGGTGCGCTCGGGTTCGGCGCGTTCGTGCCAGACGGTGAGCTGGCCGGGGCCAGCTGGAAGATTTTCGAGCACAAAGCGGCCGTTGCTGTCGGGCTGGGTGAAGTGGGGGCCGTCGACGACCACGATGTGGGCCGACATGCGCGAATGCACGTTGCAGAACACGCGCACCAGCCCGGGATGATCGAATCGGTGCGTCTTGCCCGGGCTCTCGCCGTAAACGCCGAGGTCGAAGCGGTTGTTTCCGGAGGTGGAAAATACGTTATGCAGGATGGGGTCCTCGTTGGGGAAACGGACCTCGGTGCCGGCCATGACCGGCAGAACGCGGGGGGCGAATTCGCGGCGCCGCGTGGTCATCTCAATGAGATGATCCTTCGGCTCGGCTGTGGACGACTCATCGGGCTCGAAGTAGATGACGGCGTTGGTAAACTCCCTCCGGTCACGCAGTCGCTCGCCATCTTCGGCCAGTAGCTGCAGGCGTCCACTCACGCGGGCCGTGCCTTGCGTGGTCGGGTCGGTGCCGGAATGCGGTGCATCGGTGGTGGGCTCGCCTGCCGGCAGGTTGCCGCTTGCCAGCCAAAGCAAGGCGACCAGCAGCAGGCCTGTCGGGGCGACGATTCGGGTTGTTACGTGATTCATGAATGTGAGGATACACTCCCTGACCTGATCGCGGCGTGGTCGGGTCCCGACCGGTTGTCGGCGACAATTGCAGCCCCTGAAGGGTTGCAGTATTGTTGCAGCGGACTCCGGCGTATCGTCGCCGGGGATCGACCAGCATGAAAAAGGGAGGCCCCACTCCATTGTCTCGGCCTGTATGAGATATCTGATCGCTTCGGTCCTGTGGTTGGCGCTGGTCGCCGGCCCGGTTGCGCACGCGTGGGGCCTGACCCCGGATCGTGCTTTCCACCATTACGTCAAGGACAGTTGGAGCATCGAGGAGGGCCTGCCGCAGATCACCGTCAACTCGGTCGTGCAGGGCCCTGACGGTTACATGTGGGCGGCCACTCAGGCCGGTCTGGCGCGGTTCGACGGTGTTCGCTTCACCAACTTCACGCCGGCCGATACTCCCGGGTTACAGGGGATTTTTCTTCGCACCCTGTTCGTCGACAGTGCCGACCGGATGTGGATCGGCAGCTACCGGGGCGCGACCGTCTACGAGCGCGGCCGCTTCCACGCAATCGACGATGGTTTCGGGCGCGAGTTCGATGTCTTCGGTTTCGCCGAGACCAGCGAAGCCCGGTTGCTGGTCGCGACCGCCAGCGGCCTGTTGCAGCTTGTCGACGATGTCCTGGTTCGCCGCCCGGGCTTTCCCGACGAGCCGCTGTGGTCGGTGTATCACCACGACGGCAAGAGCCTGGCCGGCGGGCGCGGCGCGATCTTTTATACCGACGGCGAGCGCTGGCGCCGGACCGCCCTGCCGGATGACCTGGTCGCCGCGCAGGTCACGGGATTCGCCAGGCATGATGGTCGCACCTGGGCGGCAAGCAGTCGCGGCTTGCTGGTACTTGACGGTGACGAATGGCGTCGGCAGGAACTGCCCGGCCTGCCCTCGGACCTGGTCATCGAGATGCTGTACCTGGACGGTGATGACAATTTCTGGATCGGCGCGGCCGGCCGGCTGATTCGCATGCGCGACAGCGAGCTGGTGGAGGTGATCGACAACGATGCGCCTTACGCGCATCCCGGGGTGCTCGCGGCAACTGAGGATCATGAGGGCAATCTGTGGCTCGGCGGACGCTGGAGCGGACTGGCGCGGCTCTGGAACGGCTGGGTGTTGCTCCACGACCGGCCGGAGGGGCTGCATAACAGCCTGGTGTGGTCGGTGGCGCGCGATCGCGAAGGCAATCTCTGGACGGGGACCATGGATGGCCTGGCGGTGTTGCGCGACGGACGTTTCGAGCAGGTCACGCTGGGCCGTGAGCAGCCGCACCCGCACGCCTACACGCTGCTGCCGGAGGACGACCGCGTCTGGGTCGGCACCCGGTCGGGGGTGTTCCTGTGGGACCGGGTGGCACAGCGCATCGATCGGCCCGAAGCGTTTGCTGCACTCAACGGCGCCCAGGTCAACGGCATTGTTCATTATCGTGACGCCTACTGGATAGCAACTTTCGATGGGGTGTGGCGCTGGGACGGCCGCGAAATGCGACGCATGGCCGACCGCAGTGCACCCGGCGGAAAGGATATCCGACTGCTGTTCGAGACCGCCGAAGGCGAGTTGCTGGTGGCCACCCGCCGCGGCCTGTTGCGCCTGGTCGGGGAGTCATTCGAGCCGGTGCCGGGCGCGGCTGAGGGGCGCGACATCACCTCCATCCTGCAGCGCTCGGACGGCGGATTGGTACTCGGCACCATCGACGAGCGCCTGTGGTTCGAGATCGATGGCGAATGGCATGAGTTCGGCACCGATGACGGATTGCCGGCCAATAACGCCTACGCGTTGGCCGAGCATGAGGGCAGCCTCTGGGTGGCCGGTATCCGCGGCATTCACGAATTGGCGCTGGGCTCGGTATCCGACTATCTGGACGGACGGATCAGCGCGTTGGCAGGTCGGATGGTGCTCAACGAGCGCGGTGATGTACCGGGCGCGCAGAAAGGTTTCTGCTGTAATGGGGCCGGAAACGCCAAGGGGTTCATGGCCGACGGCGAGCTATGGCTGCCGACGCGCGGCGGCGTCCTCAAGCTGGCGCCCGACAACATCGTGCGCAACCCCGAACCGCCGCGGGTGCGCATTGACCGGATTCGCTACGACGGTGAGTGGCACGAGTTGACCGCCGGTCAGATGCCCGAACTGGTCCGGGATCATCGTGACCTGGCTTTCGGCTTCAGCGTGCTCAGCTTCCAGCATCCCGATAGTGTCCAGGTCGAGTACCGGCTGCACGGGTTCGACGACCAGTGGCAGCGGCTGGACTCGCCAATGCAGCGGCAGCTGGTTTATACCAACCTGCCGGCTGGCGACCTGCGCCTTGAGATTCGAGCGACCAATAATGCCGGTATCTGGTCCGAGCAGCCGGGGGAACTGGCTCTGAGCATCCCGCCTCGGATCTGGGAGACCATCGGCTTCAAGGCTTTGTCGCTGTTTGCCGCCGTGATGGGCGTATGGCTGCTTTCCAACCTGCGCACGCGCAAGCTGCAGTCACAGCAAACCGGGCTCGAGCGCATGGTGGCCGAGCGTACCGAGGAATTGCGGGTGGCCAACGAGCACCTGCAGGATTACGGCAGCCGCATGGAAACCGTCAGCATGAGCGACCCGCTGACCAACTGCTGGAATCGGCGCTACCTGCACAGTCAGTTGCCGGCCGACCTGGCGCATTTCCACCGGCAACTGGCCCGGGGCACCGGCGAGAGCCAATCGATGCTGTTTGCGCTGATCGACATCGACCAGTTCAGGCGCGTCAACGAGCGCTTCGGTCATGGGGCGGGCGACGGATTGCTGCGCCAATTGGCCGAGCGATTGAGGGGGCTCGTTCGCCGCGGTGATTACGTGGTCCGCTGGAGCGGCGAGCAGTTTCTTGTCGTCTTCCGCCCGATGGCACCGGCCGAGTTCGCGCAGGTGGCCGATCGGATGCTGGCGACGGTCCGCGAACGTCCGTTCGAGTCACAGACCGGCGAGCCGATTGAAATGACCTGTTCGATCGGCATTGCTTCCTATCCGCCTTACCTCGACCAGCCAGGCGCGTTGACCTGGGACGATACGGTAACCCTGGCCGAAAAGGGCATGGCTCATGTCAAGGGTAGCGGCCGCGACGGCTGGTGCCTGGTGTCGCCCACGCCCTGGGCCGAACCGGCCACGCTGCTGCGGCGGCTCGACGAACGTATCGATACACTGCTTGGCGATCGCCTGCTTGCGATTACCGCTCGCTCGGACAAGTGATCCCGGACTGCGCGGACCTGTGTATTACAGTTAATGGAGAATGCCCCGGCCGAATGGTCCTGCAACGGCACGGTGGCCATGTAACTTGAGGGAGTTTGCAGATGATCGGAAATATCGGCCTGCTGCTGGGCCTGGCGGCGCTGATCCTGATGGCGCTCAGAGGTATCAATATCATGGTGGCGGCATTGGTCGCCAGCCTGATCGTGGCGGTGACCAACCAGCTCGGCATGGCCGAGAC
>SKZJ01000269.1 GCA_007127425.1 Wenzhouxiangella sp. | reverse complement strand
CACCTGGTTGCTGAAGAACTTACAGAAGCCTATGCTGATACAGATCTTGACAAAAAAAATATTGCGGTTGTTTCAGCCGGTAAAGGGGCTGAACATTCCAGGATGGGAATACTTAATTTCTCTTTCTGGGATTGGAGAAGGAATGCCACCCGTCTTAAGCAGGCAGGAAGAGGCGGTGTAGGTACAGTTTTCAGAGATAAAAAAATAAAGGCGATAGTTATAAAAAATAAGAATTTTACCCCGGCATGGAGCATAGAGGAAAACAAGGTGGCGCACCTGGTTACACCTAAAAAGGTCTATCTCCAGAATGACAACAATCAGACTAAGGTTATTAAAAATATTATTGACAGGTGGAAGGGTAATCCTGATTATGTGATAGAAATGATGCAGGACATTCAGGATGAAAGCGTCAGCGTGCAGCGGAGCCGCACCAATATCTTTTTCAATCGCAGCATCCGCTGGGTCGAGGACATCGACAACTGGGGCGAGGAAGACTACTGGGCCAGTCCGCTCGAAACCATGGGTCACGGCGCCGGCGACTGCGAGGACTACAGCATTGCCAAATACATGACGCTCAAGCTGCTCGGTGTTCCCAACGAGCAGATGCGACTGATCTACGTACGCGCACGCATCGGCGGGCGCAGTCAGGCACACATGGTTCTGGGCTTTTACCAGACACCGGACGCCGAGCCGTTGATTCTCGACAACCTGATCGGCGAGATCAGACCGGCCAGCCGCCGCCCCGATCTCGATCCGGTGTTCAGTTTCAACAGCGAGGGCCTGTGGGTGGGTGATGCCACGCAATCCCGCGCCAACCCCACCGCACGCCTGTCGCGCTGGGGCCGCGTGCTCGAGCGCATGCAGCGGGAGGGGCTGAGATGAAGCCGCAGCACCCCACTCAAACAACCGCAACATCCATTCACATCAATTCCGCCGGGAGAACGCATCCATGTCACTGATCAAGCAATTGTGGATCGCCGTCGCTGCGGTCACGCTGCTGGCCTTCGGCGGCAGCATGATCATCAGCACACTGTCCGCACGCGATTACGTCGAGCAGCAACTGCAGGTGATGAACAACGACACGGCCAACTCGCTCGCTCTGTCGTTGTCGCAAATGCCCAAGGATGACGTGACGGTAGAACTGCAGATCAGCGCCCAGTTCGATACCGGTCACTACCAGTTGATCAATCTGCGCGACCCGTTCGGCGACACGATGATCGAACGCAGCGATGCCGGTGACGGCAACAACGCACCGGACTGGTTCAAGGGACTGGTCCGGCTGGCTCCCCGCCCCGGCATCGCGCAGGTGCAGGACGGATGGCAGCAGTTCGGCACCGTCACCGTGCAAAGCCACCCCGGTTTCGCCTACAGTGCCCTGTGGGAACGCACGCTGATGCTGTTGTTCTGGTTCCTCACCGGCGCCGCGCTGGTCGGAGCATTCGGCACCTGGCTTCTCAAGCGCATCACGCGCCCGCTGCACGGCGTGGTGGAACAAGCCCGGGCCATCGGCGAGCGCCGCTTCATCACCACCACCGAACCGCGCACCACCGAATTCCGCAGCGTTGTAAGGGCAATGAACCGGCTTTCACAACGCGTCGACACCATGCTTACGGAGGAAAGCCGCCGGCTCGACGAAATGCGGCGCCAAAACCAGCACGACGAGCTCACCGGCCTGCTCAACCGTCAGCAGTTTCTCAACGTGCTCGACATGGCGCTCGGCGACCCGGAAGCCTCCCCGCGCGGAGCCCTCGCGGTCATCCGCATCGAAAATCTCATCGAACTCAACCGCGAAATCGGTCGCGAACGCACCGACAAGTTGCTGCTCGACATCACCGAACGGCTTCAAAGCCTGGTGGAAGGCAGTCCCAAAAGCGCAACCGGTCGTCTGAACGGCAGCGATTTTGCCCTGCTCAGGCCGGGCCAGGGCAGGCCCGACGAGCTTGCGGCCCAACTCAGTGCCACTCTAGACGCGCTCTCCGCCATGTGGCAGACAACAACGCCTCCGCGCCTGCGACTGGGCATTGCAGGTTATGCGAATGAAGAGGCGCGCCCCACGGTGCTGGCACGCATGGACGGCGCACTTGCCGCCGCCGAACAGAACAAGCTCGGCTCACTCGGCATTCATGTTGCGCAGATCGACGAACAGCGCCCGGCACTCGACAACCTCACTGACTGGCGCAACGCCATCTCCGACGCGCTCGCGACCGAACAGGCTCGGCTGGCGTTCTATCCCGTGGTCAGTTGCGGGAACGAATTGCTGCACTTCGAAGCTCCCTTGCGCCTCCAACTGGTCGACCAATGGTATCGCGCCGGCAGCTTCCTGCCCTGGGCCGAGCGTCTCGAGCTCACCAGCCGTATCGACCTGCTCGCGGTTCGCACTGCGCTGGCCCGGATCCGTCAGACACAAGATCCCGTCGGCATCAACCTTTCGGCCTCCTCGCTCGATACACCGGATTTCGTCGAAACACTGAAAGGCGAACTGCTCCTCCACCCTGATGAAGCCAGCCGGCTGCATCTTGAAAT
>SKZJ01000105.1 GCA_007127425.1 Wenzhouxiangella sp. | reverse complement strand
TTCATTTCGATTTTTATCAAAAGGTATATTGAATGTCTTGGCTCCCTGCTTTAAATGAGTTATTTCTTTTATTGTTAGCTTTTTTACCCTCCTTTGATCTTCCATGAAAACTTTAGGGAAATAAGTTACTTTTAGGTCAAAGGGTATATCTTCAATAAAAAAATCAACTTGTTTGATTTTACCCACAGTTGGCAGAACACGCTGATGGTCTTTAAAAATATCTTCAATTATAATTGATGTCCAATTATTATACCAAGAACACAGAACAAAACTTTTCAAACTATGTAATATTTCATTCTCTACTTTTTCTATCAAATTGTCATAATTAGTAATTTTCTTTATGTACTTATCAACTAAGTATTTATTAATATCATTTTTATGAATACCACCCCAATCAAATACTCTTAGCTTATATAATTCTGCTAGTAACTCTTGTTCATTAGTGCGACGTTCTTCCCTTTCTTCTTGATAAATTTCATTTATAGAATCATCAATCGTGTCTAAAGAAATATTAGAATTGAAAAGTGTTTCTAGATACTGCTTGACTTTTAAAGTATCTGAAGATATTTGTGCTGTTTCAAATAAACGTAAATAATAATCTGTTCGAGCTAAAGAACGTAATTTTAAAAAATATAATCCTTCTGCTGATGATGTTAGTTCAAAAAACTTATTTTCATTATAAAGCTTATTAAGCTCAGAAAATGTGTAGCTCATTGTATGGTAATCAAGATTATTTTGAGGGAATACTAGGTATTTCTTTAGACCAATTAGGTAAACTTTCTAAAAAATGTAATTTTGTTTTATCTTCATTTCCTGGTTTTTGATAGATTAAAACAAAATCATTTTTTAAACCTCCCTTTCTGTTATCTTGGACTACTGAATTTGCTGAATAATTCATGGGAAATAATCCCTGAAATTGCAATTTATCTGAATATGGTATTACTTGTTTTAAGAACTTCCAACTAGCATCATCTCTAGCATTAAAAAATAGAGCTAATATCCCGCTAGGTTTAAGTATACGAGTAACAGTCTGCATAAAATCCGTCATTTCATTGATATAAAGTTTTTTATCTTTGGATCTATTTCGGGCATTAGAAACTACAATTTCATTAGAAAAATCTGGTTCTTTATTTATTAAAGAATTCCACATCTCACTCAACTCTAAATATGGAATTCTATCACTATGTGGAGGATCAGTTAATATAAGTGAAATAGTTTCATCAGGACAATTATTGAGGACTTTTCGATTATCACCTTGAATAATCGCTACATCAGCTTTGTCATGAATAACATCCTCCAGTTTTTTAGATACATGATAACATTTTTGAAATTCATCTTCCTCAATAGATTTTAGTAAGTTATTTGCACGTTTAATAAAACAATTCCAAACATTAATTTCAAAATGTAGTTTTGGCCTCCAATATCCTATAACCCAACTACCAACTTCTATTTTATTTGTGGGCTGAGATTTGGTTTTACCTCTGCCTGTAATAGCAAAAACCATATTAGACATTTGACCCGAAGCAGATGTTAATGAAAGCAATAATGCAGATTTTATTGTATCTGGTTGTTTATGAATGGCATCAAGCAATAAATCTATATTATGTAATGCGCGTCCCGTAAATAAATCTTTTAGCGTCAAAGACTCATTTGTATTTATTCTGCTATTTTGAAATAGTTTAATTGGGCGAGGTATCTGAGGTTTATATCCTTCAAACTGTTTAAATATTTTATAGTCATGATTTGTTGGTAGTCTTTTCTCACTTTCGTTTCTTCTTGGTGATAAATGCCAAACTGAATTTAGCTCATTTTCATTCCATAAATAATGAGTTGCAATTTTATTATCTTCTAGTAAATAAGTTTTGTATATATCACATTTAACACTTTTTTCTACTTGATAAATTGCTTCTTTTAAAAGAGTGGGATTTGGTAAATCAACTAATAAATTAGATAATTCGACTGCTACAGGATTAATATCAATACCTATAAATCGTCGTTGCCTAATTGCCGCCTCACGAGCTACTAAACCTGAACCTAAGAAAGGATCTACAACTATATCACCTTTTTCTGTCAAGTTTTCAATTAAGAATGCTAGGCATTCAATTGGTTTTTTTCCCCAATATTTATGAAAAGCAGCTAATCCTTTGTAGCCTTTTGGTAATACTATTTTTTCACAAGTTGTATGAGTCAGTTCCAGTTCAAATAGATGCAACTGTTTAAAACTATAATTCATTATTAATTAAATCAATTGATTTTTAATAGATGGCTGTGTTAATGGAATTTCATCAGCCTGATCATTAAAAGCTGCTGCTAAATCAGGACTGGCGATCGCGATCGCACTTTCACGCCATTCATGAATAATTGCATCAATCACATCCCAAGCATGATCCGAAACATCAGTTAAGCGAAACGCCTCACTCACTTCTTGAATAAAATCTTGCAATTCATCCGCATCAAAAACCCTCAACCATCCATAAGGATGTTCAGCACCGATTTCTTGTCCCAACAACAACCGAAACGCCAC
>SKZJ01000142.1 GCA_007127425.1 Wenzhouxiangella sp. | reverse complement strand
TCAGCCGCATCCAGGGCACGGATTTTTCCGACCTGCACGCCGACCAGAAATCCCTGGCGCGCTGGGCCTGGAACAAGACCGTACCGATCGAGCACGGCGGACTGTACCGCTACGTGCACGGGGCCGAGTACCACGCCTGGAACCCGGATGTGGTCACGACGCTCCATGAGGCAGTACAGACCGGCAGCGAGGCCAGCTACCGCAAATACTCGCGACTGGTCAACGAGCGCGAACCGGCCACGCTCCGGGACCTGCTCGATTTCGCCTCGCCGCACGACCCGGTCGATCTCGACTCGGTCGAGCCGGCCGAAGACATCGTCAAGCGCTTCGACTCCGCCGGCATGAGTTTGGGCGCCCTGTCGCCGGAAGCCCACGAGGCGCTGGCCATTGCCATGAACCGGCTCGGCGCGCGCTCGAACTCCGGCGAGGGCGGCGAGGACCCGGCCCGCTACGGGACCGAGAAGCGTTCCAAGATCAAGCAGATCGCCTCGGGGCGCTTTGGTGTGACCCCCGAGTACCTGATCAATGCCGAGGTCATCCAGATCAAGATCGCTCAGGGCGCCAAGCCCGGCGAAGGCGGCCAGTTGCCCGGCCACAAGGTCGACAAACTGATTGCCCGCCTGCGCTACGCCACGCCCGGCGTCGGCCTGATCTCGCCGCCACCGCACCACGACATCTATTCCATCGAAGACCTGGCGCAGCTGATTTTCGACCTCAAGCAGGTCAATCCGAAGGCGCTGGTATCAGTCAAGCTCGTCGCCGAACCCGGCATCGGCACCATTGCCGCCGGCGTGGTCAAGGCCTATGCCGACCTGATCACCGTATCGGGCTACGACGGCGGCACCGGCGCCAGTCCGCTGACCTCGGTCAAATATGCCGGCGCGCCCTGGGAACTGGGCCTGAGCGAAGTGCGCCAAGTACTGATGGCCAACGATCTCAGAAGCCAGGTGCGTATCCAGGCCGACGGCGGACTCAAGACCGGCAAGGACGTGGTCAAGGCTGCCATCCTGGGGGCCGAGAGCTTCGGTTTCGGCACCGCGCCCATGATCGCAATCGGCTGCAAGTACCTGCGCATCTGCCATCTGAACAACTGCGCCACCGGCGTGGCCACGCAGAATGAGACCCTGCGCACGAAGCACTTCATCGGCCTGCCCGAGATGGTGATCAATTACTTCATGTTCGTCGCCGCCGAGGTCCGGGAGATCCTGGCACAACTGGGCGTGACCCGGCTCGAAGACCTGATCGGGCGCACCGAGTACCTCAAGCGCATCGAGGGCCCGACCCTGCGCCAGAACAAGCTCGACCTCTCACCGCTGCTGGCCCAATCGGGCTTGAGTCCCGACCCCAAGCGCTTCTGCGTCGCCGAACGCAACCCACCGCATGACACGGCTGAACTGGCCGGGCGCATTCATGACGAAACCACTGAAGCCGTGCAAGCAGGCAAGGGCGGGCGTTTCGAATACACAATCCGCAACAGCGACCGCTCCATCGGGGCCCGGCTGTCGGGCGAGATTGCCACGCACTGGGGCAACCAGGGCATGGCCGACCACCCCATCGAGATCGATTTCACCGGCACGGCCGGGCAGAGCTTCGGCGCCTTCAACGCCGGCGGCCTGTACCTGAAACTGACCGGCGAGGCCAACGACTACGTCGGCAAGGGCATGGCCGGCGGCCGCATCGTGCTGACCCCGCCCGAGGGCATCCGCTACGCCGCGCGCACCACGCCCATCATGGGCAATACCTGCCTCTACGGCGCCACCGGCGGTGAACTGTTCGCACAGGGCACGGCCGGAGAGCGTTTCGCCGTGCGCAACTCCGGCGCCATTGCCGTTGTCGAAGGTGCTGGCGACCATTGCTGCGAGTACATGACAGGCGGTGTCGTGGTCGTGCTCGGCAAGACCGGCATCAACTTCGGCGCCGGCATGACCGGCGGATTCGCCTACGTGCTCGACCTCGACCGCGGCTTCGTCGACCGCTACAACCACGAGCTGATCGACATCCACCACATCGCGCCCGACAGCATGGAAAACCATGTCCACCATCTCAGAGGTCTGATCATGCGCCAGATCGAGCTGACCGGCAGCCGGCAGGCCGAGTGGGTGTTTGACAACCTGCGTCGCCTGCTGCCCAAGTTCTGGCTGGTCAAACCCAAGGCCGCCGACCTCGACGACCTGATCTCGGCCCTGCGCGATGCAGCCTGATTTTTACCAAATGAATCTTCCACAGATGAACACAGATGAACACAGATTGATTCATATTGCTTCCAGCAATAATGGCCGCAGGGCCTGCATGGCATCTGGAATGCGTTTCCGGCATCGCCAGTTGATTTTTATCCGTGTTCATCCGTGTTTATCTGTGGACAAAGGTTCTTTCTCATGAGCAACCCGAATCCACTGCATTTTCTCGAAAGTCCGCGCAAGGACCCGGAGGTCAAGCCGATCGCCATTCGCGTACGCGAGTGGGGCGAAATCTACGGCGAGTACGAGGCCGAGGGCGCAGCGGACCAATCGGAACGCTGTATCAACTGCGGCAACCCCTACTGCGAGTGGGAGTGCCCCGTACACAACTTCATTCCCGACTGGCTCCGTCTGGTGCGCCAGGGACGCTTGTTCGAAGCGGCCGAGCTGTCGCACCAGACCAACACCCTGCCCGAGATCTGCGGCCGCATCTGCCCGCAGGACCGCCTGTGCGAAGGGGCGTGCACGCTCAACGACGGGCTGGGCGCGGTCACCATCGGCTCGGTGGAGAAATACATCACCGACGAGGCCGTCCGCCAGGGCTGGCGCCCGGATATGTCGCACGTCAAGCCCACCGGCAAGCGTGTGGCCGTGGTCGGCGCCGGCCCGGCCGGACTGGGCGCGGCCGACATCCTGGTCAGGAACGGCGTCGAGGCACACGTGTTCGACAAATATCCGCGCATCGGCGGCCTGCTCACTTACGGCATTCCACCGTTCAAGCTGGAAAAGGAAGTCGTCGAGACCCGACGCGAACTCATGGAAGGCATGGGTGTGCAATTTCACCTCGGCAAGGAGATCGGCCGCGACATTCCCTTCGACCAACTGGTCGAGGACTACGACGCCGTCTTCCTCGGCATGGGCACCTACCAATACGTCACCGGCAACATCCCCGGATCGGACAAGGACGGCGTGATCGAGTCCCTGCCCTACCTGATCGGCAACATCGGCCAGGTACTGAAAGAGCCGCTCGACGGCTTCGACTACATCAACCTGCGCGGCAAGCGCGTGGTAGTGCTCGGCGGCGGCGACACGGCCATGGACTGCGTGCGCACCGCCATTCGCCAGGGTGCCTTCTCGGTCACCTGTGCCTACCGCCGCGACGAAGAGAACATGCCCGGCAGCCGGCGCGAGGTAAAGAACGCGAAGGAAGAAGGCGTGGAATTCCTGTTCAATCGCCAACCCGTCGAAGTGGTCGGCGAAGGCGAGGTCGAAGGCATCAAGGTGGTGCGTACCGAACTCGGCGAGCCCGACGAACAGGGCCGACGCCGCCCGGAAGCGGTTGAAGGCAGCGAGGAAACCCTGCCGGCCGACGCCGTCATCATCGCCTTCGGCTTCCGCCCCAACCCGCCCGAATGGCTAGTGGCAGCCGGCGTGGAAACCCATGAAGACGGCCGGCTCAAGGTCGCCGAGAACGGACGCCTCCCCTACCAGACCAGTCATGACAAGATCTTCGCCGGCGGCGACATGGTACGCGGCGCAGACCTGGTCGTCACCGCCGTATTCGAAGGCCGAGAAGCCGCCAAAGGTCTGATCGAGAGCCTGGAGTTAATGCGCTAATGCGCTAATGCGCAGCCTCCGCAGGCCCGTTACTGGACAGGACAGAAAACGCCGCCCTGGCACTATCGAGGCTCGAATCTTCGTTATCGAGACGTGCGCTGATCCATGCGCCGAGTGTCGCCTCATCACCCCCCCTGAGTTCCAGCAAACGAATGGCGTTCATGATGTTGTCCAGAGCGGATCCATGATTGCCGTCCGAGACCCGCTCATGCACGTGCTCACGCCACGCGAGCTCGGCAGTCGGCTGTCCGGCAGCCCGGTGAATATCGGCCAGCAAGCGTGCCGTACCCAGCGTAGCGCCATGCTCGGCACCGATTTGCTCGACGCGCCGTTCATGTGCCTTCTCGGCCAGGACCTGCGCGGCCGACCATTGGCCGAGGCCGAGATGGGCACGTGCCTGATGGTGCCAGGCCTGGAGAGTATCCAGGTGATGCTGACCATGAAGTCGCTCGAACCAGAGGGCGGCTTCCGCGACTTCATCCAGCGCCGCCGTGTAGTCTTCAACTTGCAGATACAGGTTGGCCAGGGTTAGCCTTTTCGATAACGTCAAGGTGTGATTGAGGCCGTGAGTCTGCTCACTCAATGACACGGCTTCCTTCATTTGCGAGATCGCTTCATCAAACCGACCCAGGTCCATCATGGTCTGGGCCCGGTTGTTCATGATGCGCAACGTGGAAAGGTGACGTCGACCGTAGGTGGTTGCGAGAATGTCGTAGATCTCGTTCTCGATCTCGTGGGCCTCCTCGAAACGACCCAACCCACTCAAGGCAGCGGCAACATTGAGCCGTGCGCTGTAATAGGCGGGTTCACTCCTGTCGAAACGACCGCGTGCGCGTTTGGCACTTTCGCGGAAATAGTCCAGGGCCGTTTCCAGTTCACCGGAAAGCGCATGGACATAGCCGATTGTATTGACTGCCCGTACTGTGTATTCATGATGGGCACCGACTTCGGCCTCGACGAGTTCAAGGTTGTGCATCGCGACCTGCAGCGCCTCTTCATTCTGGCCGGTGTTGACCAGCAGGTTGGCCTGAGAGTCCCAGGCATTGTGGCGCAGGCTCAGTTGATCCGGAGCCTTGGGATCCATATGTTCCAGGACTGCCTCGAGTTCGATGGCAGCCTGGTCGAAATTCCGATTGCGCGAGAGCAAGCGGAAATGAAGATGCTGTGCCACCAGAGTGCGCGTATGCGCCAGTCCCAGCTCGGCCTGGCGCAATTCGACGATACGGCTGGCCAGCGGCAAGGCCAGTTCAATCATGCCGGCGTCGGTATAGACATCACGCACTGTCTCGTAGAGATCGGCCTGTAGCAGCGGCTCGTCTGCAAAATCGGCTTCGATGGAATCGATGGCCCGCTTGAGCATGAACTCGTCGATCAGGTCCTGCGCCAGATCAGTCGGGTTGATCTGACCGACCGCGACCTCAAACGCCTCGACACCGGCCCGCACGGTGTCCTCCCCGACCCGATGATCGAAGGATTGCGCATATTGCCGCCGCAGCCGCTCGACAAACCCCTCCCCGAGCAGACGGGGTTCCAGATCGCCCAGCATGGATTGCTGAAAGGCAATCATCTTTTCCAGCTCAAGTTGCCGCTCTTCGACGATTTGTTGCTGGCGCTGGGCTTCGGCCATACCCACCAGTGCCGCGCTCATACCAACGGTCAGCGCGACCCCGACCATGCTCACGCTGGCCACCGCCACGGCATTTCGTCGGACGAAACAGCGCAGGCGGTAACCCCGTGAATCGCCCATTGCCCGCACGGGATTGTGCGAGAGATGATTGCGAACCTCGTCGGCCAGTTCGACCGTGCTGTCGTAACGCTGGTCGCGATTCGGGTGAACCGCCTTGTGCGCAATGGTGCTGAGTTCCCCCTTGATTCGTCTTTCCAGGGCCCGGGGGGTGGAACGCCGTTTCTTTGCGATGAAATCGGCGCGCTCGCGCGAAGCAGCCAGAAGGCGGGTCGGAGTTTCCGGCTTGATACCGACCAGCCGCTGGCGAATCCGTTCGGTATCCTTGCCCCTGAACAGACTGCGGTGGAAGGGCTGAAGATCAGTGAGCAGCTCGTAAAGAATCACGCCCAGCGAATAGACATCGCTGCGGACATCGATACTGGCCTCACGGTCGAACAACTCCGGGCTCATGTACATCGGCGTGCCGGCCGAGCTCTGGTCACGCCGCTCCTGGCCCGAGATCGCCGTTCCGGCAATTCCGAAATCGATGATCTTAGGGCTGGGCACGCCGTCGATCAGCGAGACCAGAATATTGGCCGGCTTGAGATCGCGATGAATGATGCCTTTCTGATGGGCATGGGCCACGCCCTGACAGATGCGAATGAACAACTCGAGGCGTTGCGTGAGATCGAGCCGGTGCTCGTCGCAGAACTCGCCCAGCGGCAAGCCCGGCACATATTCCATGGCGAAGTAGGGAAAACCGTCCGGGTTGGTACCGGCCTCGTAGATCTGGGCAATGGCCGGATGACGCATCTGCGCCAGGGCCTGGCGTTCGACCAGGAAACGTACCTCGCTGGCCGGGCTGCGGATCTTGCGATGAATCAGCTTGATGGCGACTTCGCGATCGACTGGCTCAAGCTGACGGGCCAGAAAAACCTGTCCCATACCACCGCTACCGAGTTCGCGGATAACCTGGTAGCCTGGAAGCTTCAGTATCTCGCCGGCATCGCCGTCGTGCCCGATGTCCGCTTCTTCTTCATGCAGATAGGTGGCTTCGTCGTCGCACCCCAGTCGGTCATTGTCTTGTGGATCGTTGCCCATAATGGATCCGGCCACCCTCGGTTATACGCGATTATGCACGCTCAGGAGGCTGCCGCCAAACCCTGTCGAAGACTTAACCCGGCTACTGCATAAATCTCCGGCGCCGGACCGCTTCACGCGCAACGGCTTCACTCCGGGGCTTCTTTGCTACGCAAAACCGCCCCTGCGTTCTCGCCTGCGCTGCCCGGCATAGCAGCGTTTCCGGGACGCGTGCTCAATTTTTCAATCCTCACATAGTGTGAACTATGCTCCGGTTGAAAAATCTCCGCGCCACGCCCCGGAAACACTACTCTCCGGGCTCCTGCATCCGGACATTTATGCAATAGCCGGGTTAACCGCTCTTTTTGCGCTGCTGTAGAAACCAGCACTGGTGAATGCGGCGGTTGCGTTCGAAATCTTTCGGAATGGACCACGCTGTTCGGTCGGTAATGTCGAAATCTTCGTTGAGTTGCTCGTCGAGCTTGAAGCCGCGCAGGTTGATCGAGAAGATCAGCGTGCCGTCGTCGCTCAGGTGGCGGGCTGCAGCACGGATCAGGTCGGCGTGGTCGCGCTGGACATCCAGGGTGCCGTCCATGCGCTTGGAATTGGAAAAGCTCGGCGGGTCGAGAAAGATCAGGTCGAATCGCTCCTGGTTGCGTTCCAGCCACTCGCGGCAATCGGCGTGGACGATACGATGGCGCGAGTTGGCGCAGTCGTTCAGTTCGAGATTGCGTTTGAGCCAGTCGAGGTAGGTGTTCGACAAGTCGACGCTGGTCGTGTGTGACGCGCCCCCGACGGCGGCATGCACGGTGGCCGCGCCCGTGTAGCTGAACAAATTGAGCAGGCGCTTGCCGCGGGCGTTGTCGGCCAGCCACAGGCGTACCGGGCGGTGATCCAGGAACAGGCCGGTGTCGAGGTAGTCGGTCAGGTTGACCAGCAGGCGGCAGCGACCCTCGGTGACCGTCAGGGTCCTGGCCTGTCGGCTCTGGCGGGTGTACTGCTCGCTGCCGCGCTGACGCCGTCTCACCTTGAACACCATGCGCTCGGGCGGCACGTCCAGCGCGCCCGGCAGGGCGGTCAGTGCGGCCTGCAGGCGGGCGCGGGCCTTGGCCGCATCGACCGTGGCCGGCGGTTCGTATTCCTGCACGTGCAGCCAGTCACCGTCCTCGCCGGCGTAGACGTCCACGGCCAGCGCATACTCGGGGATATCGGCATCGTAGACGCGGTAGCAACTGATGTTCTCGCGATCCAGCCAGCGCTTGAGCTGCCGCCGGTTCTTGGCGATGCGATTGACCAGGTCCTCGGCCGGCTGCACTGACGATTCACTGCTCTCCGTACCGATCTCGAAGCGTTCCAGGCTGCATTCGATCGGTCCGTTGCGCACCTGCCAGGTGCGTTCGGGTTTCAGCCCGATGCGACAACCGGCACCGTTGAGCACCATCGCGCGCCAGCCGGGAAAATGCCGGCGCAGAGTCTCGCCCAATCTCAGGTACAGCGGCATCAGTTCATGCTGCTCGCCAATTCGTTCACCATAAGGTGGATTGAGCGCGACCAGGCCGGTTCTCACCTTCGCCGGCGGCCTGGCCTCGCCGATATCACGCCGCTCGACATGCACACGCCCGGCCAGGCCGGCCCTGTCAATCTGCTGGCGGGTCAGGTACACGGCCCGCCGGTCGTGATCGAAAGCGGCCATGGGCGGCATTTTTTCCAGCCCTGCCGCCTGGCGATCCAGGGCCTCGTCGACCAGCGCCTTCCAGGCCTCATCGTCGTGGCCGCGCCAGCGCTGGAAGCCGAAACGGGTGCGCATCAGCCCCGGCGCGCAGTCGCCGGCCATCCAGGCCGCCTCGATGACGATGGTGCCCGAACCGCACATCGGATCGACGAAGCCGCCACCAGCTGCGGCCAGCTCGGGCCAATCGGCCCTGAGCAGCATGGCCGCGGCGAGGTTTTCCTTCAGCGGCGCCACGTTGCCGGCTTCGCGCACGCCGCGCTTGTGCAGGCTGTCGCCCGACAGGTCGATGGTCACGCTGACCTGGTCGTCGTGCATGTGGACGTGGATGCGCACATCGGGGTCGCGGATATCGACCGAGGGCCTGTCACCCGTGCGCTCACGCAACTGGTCGACGATGGCGTCCTTGACCCGCTGGGCCGCAAATCGGTCATGGCCGATGGCGGCCCGGATCCCGGTAAAACTGACCGCGAGCGTATTGTCGGGACCCAGGTGATCCAGCCATTCGATCCGTGCAGTGCCGTCGTACAGGGCATCGTCGTCGGCTGCCGTGAACTCGGCCAGCGGCAGCAGCACCCGGTTGGCCACGCGCGACCACAGGCAGGCGCGGTAGCCTCCGGCCAGGTCGGCCTGAAACCTGACGCCGCCCCGCCCGGCCTTGACCTCGTCAAAACCGAGGCCGGCAAGTTCGACGGCAAGCAGATCTTCGAGCCCCTGCGGGGCGGTGGCGAACAGGGTGTGGACTTGGGACATGAGGCGTTTCGTGGACGGAATCGCTTCATGATAAACCGCGACGGGGGCGGCGCCATCGCGGATCGTGCTTGCGAACGGTCAGGCCGGGGCGGAATCCCGCAAGCGAGCAACTACCGTCTCGGCCGACCGCACCGCCGTTTCAAGCAGCGGCACGCCGGGATGGGCCCAGGAACCGCAGTAGAACAGGCGGCGGCCGGGCTGATCGTGCCACTGATCCAACTGCTCGAGAACACCCGCATTGCGCCGGTTGACCACAGCTCGCTGCATCGGAATGCGGGCGATGACCTTTTCCTCCATCGGCTCGAACAACGGGTTCCAGGTCTGGAACACCGGCGGCTTGCCGGCCAGCGTGGGCTCCACGGCGTTGACCCACACGGTAAACATGGCGTCGTCGAGTCGCCGGTCCATCATGAAATTGAGCGCGGTCCAATCGCGGCGCCTGGCCGGAAGGAAACGCTCGTCGCGGTGCACCACCAGTTCGCCGTCGGCATAGGGAATGCCGGCCAGCACCTTGCGCTCTGCGCCGAACCGGTCATCGTCAAGAAACTTGAGCTGGTTGGCCTGGGTGGCAACGATCACCCGGTCATAGACGCCCCCGTCACCGCGGGCGTTGCGCACCTCCAGGCTGTCGGCAACAGGATGAACCGAGCGCACCGGACTGCCGACGTAAGCGGTAAGGTCCGCGGCCAGTGCCCCGGCGAAACGCGCCGTGCCGCCCTCAAGACGAACCAACTCGCCAGAGTGCAGGATGTCATCGAGCAGATCGAGCAATTGCCCTGCCGGCCAGTCGTTCAGGCGCTCTTCGTCGCAGGTACAGATAGTCGAGAGAATCGGCAGAACCAGGCCACGCCAGAACAGG
>SKZJ01000051.1 GCA_007127425.1 Wenzhouxiangella sp. | reverse complement strand
TGCTGCAGATGCAGGCCGACGAAACGCATCCGAGAATGGCCGCCGTCCACCATGGGATCGGAGCAGCACTGATGGGCCAGGGCAAGCTCGACGCGGCCGAAGCGTCGCTGCTGGAAGCCAGGGCCATCGCTGAACAACGACTGGGGCCGGAGTCAGTCTCCGCCAGTGAGATTGGCGCCAACATCGGCCTTCTCTATCGCCACCAGGGCCGCCTCGAGGAAGCGCAAGCCATCTTGCATGACGCCGCGCATGCGTTGGGAAAAGTGGGCTCCAGGCAGCGCCAGGCCACCGCTCAGTGCTGGCTGGCCCTGGTCCTGCTGGCCCTTGGCGAGCATCCGAAAGCATTGGAGCAGGCCAATGCGGCTCGGTCGAACCTGGAATCCATCGACAGCACAACCCACCCACATTACGATCTGGCTGTCAGTGCCCAGGCGCTGGCACTGGCCAGAACCGGGGAACCGGACAAAGCACTCGCTCTGGCCGGCAGCATCTTCAGCAGATGGCCCGAAACGGACCTCGTGAACCACCTTTCCCGGGCCGAAGCCATGGAGTTGCACGCCCGTCTGCTGGCCGATACTGGCCAGACGGACGCCGCTCGTGAATGGCTGGACCGGGCTCACAAGAGCTTCGTCTCGATTCTTGGCGACAATCACGCGCGCACCCTGATGGCCGGCAGCCTCTATCCCGACGGGCACATCAACGAAGAAACCAGGGAGGCGGTAGCGTCCTCTCCGCCCTGACACGAGTATCGCAGCAGCACCGAAAGCAGGTACTAACGGGATCACCAATCAACAGATCAGACCGAGATCAGACCGGGTTCATGGATTGTGTTTTTTCTTTCTGTTGATATGTCAGTGACTCCATTATAGGTAAACCCACGCACATGGACGGCCTGGGACCTGCATACGGCAAGTCGGGGACTAAGAATGGCCGGAGTCCCTGGTTATACTTGAAATGAACACATTCATGTAAGGAGAATGTCATGCCCTTGTTTCTGATCGAGCGACAGTTCGCTGAAGAAGTGGATCTGAGTAAAGGTGATGTCGATGAAATTACTCGAGTCAACGACCTTTCAGCCGCACACTGGCTTTACTCATTCCTCAGTTCCGACAAGAAGAAAACCTACTGCCTTTACGAGGCCCCCAGCGCGGAAGCCATTCGAAAAGCGGCCCGTGAACTGGGCCTGCCGGTTGACAATATTGTTGAAGTCGACCGCCTTCAACCTGACGACATTAGCCAAGAAGCCTAAGTTCAGGCATCGTTCATTATCAGTTCATGGAGATCAGGTGCCGCCAATGGTTTAATCGATCCCGGGTTCAGCACCTTCTGGCTGAACCACCATAGACTTCACTTGACGAAAAGGATCAGACGATGAAAACCATGATCAAGAGCATTGTTACTGCAGCCCTACTGCTCCCATGCATCACTGCTGCGGAAAATCTGCAACAGTACGTCATCGAGAGAGAACTGCCGGATGCAGGTGCACTGACCGAGCAGGATCTGCGCGAGATATCGGCTCGGTCAGCCGAGGTCCTGGAGGAGTTGGGGCCAGGGATTCAGTGGCAGCATAGTTACGTGGTCGATGACAAGATCTACTGTGTCTATTCCACCCATGATGTCAACATGATTCGTGACCATGGGGAAATCGGCGGCTTTCCGGTTACGCGCATTTCACCGGTCAGCTCCGTCCTGTCTCCGCCTGCCCCCCAGTAATGCCGACGACTGGGTCAACCGCTCAGCAGGTTGGCCCAGTCTGCTCCCGATCGACTGCAATTCGCCCCGCCAGCCCGCGCATACCAAGCCGCTGTGCTGAAGCAGAAGCAGATTCCAGCATTTCGGCACCACGTCGACACTGCTTTTCATCTTCACTTCGAGCCAGTAAGCTGCCGAACTGAAAGCGGGTTCTCGCCAACCACGGATGGGCGCCCATTTGCTTGTTCAGCTCGATGGCCTCCTCGAAGTGCCTGCACGCTACTTGCGAATCGCCCATGCATACAGCCAGTAGTGCAAGGTAATAATCAGCGGCTCCCAGGAAGACCACGCTGGCTCCAGTCAGGAGGTTGCGGCGACTATAAGGCTCCAGATATTGATACAGCATCCGTGCCCCATCGACTTCATCGAGGTATATAGCCGCTTCGGCCAGATAGGCCAGACACGTTGACCACAAGGCATCCCTCGGCACCATCGACAGCTCGTCATCCGTGAGCATGCGGAACTCACGCAGGGCGTCATCAGGCATATCCAGCTTGGTATACAGCAGGATCAGGCCCGGCTTCCAGATCGAGCTCCCCGCGTGAATTTTCTGGAACGCATCCAGTACCGGCAACAGTTCATCCAGGCGCCCCTGATCACGCCGGATGGCAAACATCTGCATACTGAACAATCCTTCGGCACTGCCCCGCCCTCCCCGCTGACCGGACTTCAGTGCATCAATCGCCAACTGTTCGCCCTCTTCATACCGCCCTTCCATGATGCTCCGCATGGCCCGATAAACTAAGTGATTGGTGGTGTAAAACGGCTGTCGGATAGCCTCACCGATTTTACCGGACTGGTAAAGATGCTCATCCGCCTGATGCAGGTTGCCAAGCTCAAGCTGATCGTAAAAGCATAAGTCATGAGCGTCACGCTCCAGCTCACGGCTTCCCAGCTCTACGGCAAGCTGGAGCATCTCCCGAGCAACTTCCACGCGCTGAGCCAGGCTTTCTGGCGGATAGGGAGAGAAGCAACGAGCACGATAGGCCGATGCCATGGCCTTGGCATCCCGGACGCGACGCGACATCGCAATACTTTCGGCAATCGCCGATTCAGCCTGATCGGACTTGCCCGCCATGTAACGGGCTCTTGCCAACACCCCCAGCAGTTCCGCCCGCTCCGGACTATCTTGATCGGGCATTGCAGCCAGGGCGTTTTCAACAAGACTCAAGGCACGATCACCACCGACGCCCAGGTTGGAAACACCATAGTCGACGATCCTGCATGCCTCCAGCATCCGCTCAACATTACCCTGCTTGCATGCTATGGCAAAAGCCTGCTCACACAGCTCGAGGGATTCAGGTGTTCTCGCTTCTTTGCTCATCGCACAAGCCAGGGCCAGCAGTAATCGACATCGAACCTGATCATTTTCCGTTCCGACATCCAGCTCAAGCGCCTCGATTGCATTCTGGTAATGGCTGGCCGCTTCATCATAGGCCAGTTGCTCTTCAGCAAGCTGGCCGGCCCGCATGCTGTAGTCAATGGACTTAGTCACGTCCCCACTGCGTGCAGCCTCTGTAAAGTGATGCGCAAGCGAAGTCAGCTGCTGCTCTGAACCTTCGCCATAGAGCACCTCTATTCCCTGTCCGACCAGCGCATGCAACCTTGACCGGCGTGCCGAATTAATCTCGTCATACAGTGTTTCTCGGATCAATGCATGACTGAACTTGAACGCATCCAATCGACGACCGCTCTCAACAATCACTCCAGAGCGCATGGCCTCTTCCAGTGCCTCGGACATGAGCTCGCCCCCCATATCGTCAACCAGGCACTTCAACAGGCGCAGCTCGAACTGACGACCAACAACTGCAGCAACCTTCAGAATCCGATTACAGTCCGCCGACAGTTGATTCAGCCGCTTACCAATCACTTCGCGGATGCCTTCTGGAATCTCGATAACAAGCGGTCGGCCCAACTCCTCTTTACCATCAAGCGCCTGACTGTCAATCAGCAGCCGAATAACCTCAGCAACGAAAAAAGCGTTGCCTTCGGTCTCGCGATGAACGGCCTCGACCAGCGCCGACGCAGGCTGTCTTCCGGTGGCAGAACGAAGCAATGTGTCTACTGCCTCGGGCTTTAGCCCCTTGAGATGCAGACGCAGGAACTTTGAGTCTCGATTCAGCGTACCGAGGGTATCGAACAGCGGGTGATCCCGTGAAACTTCAGACCCACGATAAGTGCCGAGGATAAAGACCGGGCAGTCGGCCAGAACGGCAGAGAGGAACTGGAACAACAACAGCGATGGGCGACCCGCCCAGTGAAGATTGTCAAACACAAGCAGCAGCGGCTGACGATGGGCGGCATTGACAAGAAATGTCCCAATGGAATCGAACAGGCGGAATCGGTCCTGATCAGCCGTGGCCAGGGGGACTGACGGTATTACATCCAGCCTTTGCGTCAGTTCAGGGACAATACCCGCAATGTCGGCTGCACCGGCCCCCATGCATTCGGCCAGCGCGTCGTCATCAAACGAGCGGATCATGGCTCTCAATACTTGCACCCATGGCCAGTAAGGCGGACCGCCACGTTCCTCCAGGCTCCGACCCCAGAAGACGCACATACCACGATCGGTTGCCGTACCGGCAAGTTGTTCGGCCAGTCGGGTCTTTCCTATTCCGGCCTCCCCGGAAAGCATCACTAGCCAGCCGTGATGCTGATCCAGGCAGTCGTCGAGGTGTGAAGAAATCTGATTGAACTCCTCATCCCGCCCTACGAATAGATGTGCCAGACGATGAGCATCCGGTCGGGAAAACCCCGAACTCGGTACAGAAGAATCCCACCATTGAGAAGAGTCTGAAGTGGAGCTCGGGCCGATAGCCGTCTCAACCACTTTCGCCAGGAATCGATAACCTCGCCGCGGCACGGTCTCGATGAAGCGCGGATGACGCGCGGAATCCTCAAGGGCAAGCCGCAGCTTGCGCACCGCCGTATTGAGGTTGTCATCGAGAATGCCGGTTTCGTCTTCCGGCCAGAGTTGCTCGAAGAAGGTCTCGCGCCGGATGAGCTTGCCCGGCTGTTCCAGCACCATCGCAAGCACCTTGAGCGGCATATCCTGGACATCCACTCGTTTCCCGTTCCGACGCAGCTCCTCGGCTGCAGGATGGAACTCAAAGGATTCGAACGAGATCACTCGCCCGACAGGACTTTCCGTACTATCTCCGGGCATGGCCGGAATATTAGCACGGCACCCAACCGGCCTGACTTACCTCCAACATCGAGTGCTGGTGATGCCCCTACTGCTGCAAGGCTACCAACTGAAAAGCGATGTAGTACTTGTAGATGTTGGACACGTACTCCACGGTCTCACGCCCGATAACCTGTGCGGCGATGGTCTCGACGTTGTCGAACCACTCGTTTGGGTCCAGGCCGACGCGTTCAGCCTCGTTGCGCATTTCTCGCACCCGCCTCGGGCCGGCGTTGTAGGACGCCAGTGCGAACAGAAGGCGGTTATCGCCTTCCATCGGCTCGTCGGCGTAGTATCGGTCGATCATCCAGCGCAGGTAGCGCGCGCCCGCGTGGATATTATTTTCCAGCTCGGTGATGTCACCGACTCCCATGTCTCGGCCGGTCCCCGGAAGCAACTGCATGACGCCGATGGCACCGGCGGGTGATCGCGCCGACTGACGGAGTCGCGATTCCTGGTAACCCTGGGCAATCAGCATCAGCCAGTCGAGGTCGTACTCGTTGCCATAGCGCCGGAACAGATCGGACATGTCGGCGAAACGCTCGACCGCTTCCTCACGCCCCTCTGCGAGCACCCAGCGGGTGTCCTCCAGGTAGCGTTGAAAAGTGACGTTGCCGAACAGCGTTCCTGCACGATGCGTCGCCAGGAACTCGTTGAGCACCGTCTTCAGTTCCGAGCTTTTCGGATGCACGGCAAAGGCCATGGAGCCCCCTTCGCGCAGAACAATGTCCTCATTGACTTCGAGACCCGTCAGCGCCCGCGACCACAGGCCGGCGAGGTAGTCGTCGGCGACGGCATGATCGACTACGCCGGCGGCGACCATTTCCAGTACATCACCCGTCTCGAAATGTCCGGGCGCCTGCTCCAGGCGCATACGGGGCAGCCCGCGCGAGGAAAAGTCCCGGTTGAGTTCGATCAGGCTCTCGAAGTAGCTGCTGTGCGGACGTACATAAACGGTCTGCCCCGCCAGGTCCTCGCGTTGCTCGACGGCATCGGCCGACGGCCCGGAGACCAGCACCTCGTTGACCCCGCGCGACCACGGCTCGGTGAACGACACCTGTCGCTGCCGCGTGGGCGTGATGGTGAGATTGGCGACAACCACGTCGCCACGCCCGTCCAACAACCAGGAGATGAGTCGGTCGCGGGTGACCGGCACGTAAATGATGTTCACCCGCTGGTGTCCGCGGCCCAGCCGTTCATTGAGGAAATCCTCGAAGGCTTCCATGAACTCGTAAGACAGCCCGCGTTGACTACCCCCTGCGTCATGGAAATAGAACGTCCGGCTGTACGGCACCAGCACCCGGATCCGGCGCCGCTCGACCATGCCGTCGAGATCGCCGGTCCAGCGCCCGATCATCGGGTCGGCCAACTCGAGTAGTCCATCGGCACCGTCTACGGTCGGTTCCGGAAGAGCAGGCTCGTCGCTGGGCGAGCAAGCAGCCAGGGCGGCCAACAGAAATGCCGCCCAGGCCAGTCCCATGAACGCCTTTTTTGAAGTCCCCGAAAGCGCCACGCTCAACCCAGGATGGCGGCAGCACCGCCCTCCAGATTGTAAACCTGCGTGTAGCCCTGCTTGCGGTAGTGCTCGGCGTACTGCTGACTGGTCACACCGGTATCGCATACGAATACCAGCGGCTGGTTCGGGTCGCCGTCCTTGAGTTGGGCCATCAGGTCGGCATCGAGCGGACGGGCGAAATCCAACGGCTTTTCGGTACGGTTCGTCTCCGAGCGGGTATCGATGACCAACAAACCTTCACCGCCGTTGAGTCGCTCTTGCAGTTCGGCCGGATTCATCGGCTTGACTGGCGCCGGCGCGCCGGGCAGATCCAACTTCAGGCCTTCGCCCTGCACGCTCTCCACCCAGTCGATACTTGCGCCCTTGGCGCGCTGGGCCGAGGCCAGGTCCATCAGCACGGTAATGCCCGCCGCCTCGGTTTCGATCTCGTGGCCCTGCTTCGGGCCAACCTGGAACTGTGCATCCCAGCCCGAGTCGATCGAGAAATGCAGATGATTGCCGGGATAGGCGTCGAGGAACTCGCGGATTTTCTCGGCGGCCTTGTCGGTGATTTCGATCTCCGGCGGCGTGCGGTCGGGCTTGTCCATACCGCACATTTCGTGCAGTTCACCGGAGTTGAACATCTCGGTGATGATGTCGCAGCCGCCGACCAGTTCGCCGTCCACGTAGAGTTGCGGGATGGTCGGCCAGTTGCCGAACACCTTGATGCCCTCGCGGACGGACTCGTCATCGAGCACGTTGTAGGATGCGTAATCCCCCTCGAGCAACTGGTCGAGCATACCGGCGACGCGGGCGGAGAATCCGCACTGCGGCATTTTCGGGCTGCCCTTCATGTAGAGGACGTAGCGGTGGGAGGCGATTTGCTGTTCAATTCGTTCGCGGACGGCGGGTTCTAGACTCATAATTTAATATCGGATCAACGTGAATGGGTGGTTTTCATACATCATTGTCGGGCCGCGGGCATCGACTATCAAGGAAATGTCATGGATCACTCGCTCTCCCAAGGAGTAATTTCGGTATCCTATTAGATACGCATCAGTATGCCGTCAAGAGCGGCAGGCGATAGACACCCCCTTGAAAACCCTCCATCAAACTGATTTCGAAAGAGATTCCTGCGGATTCGGCCTGATTGCCGGTCTCGACAACCGTGCCGAGCATAGGATACTCGCCGACGCCCTGACGGCTCTGACCCGGCTGACCCACCGCGGTGCCGTCGCCCCAGACGGCAAGACCGGCGACGGTTGCGGCGTCTTGATCCGCATGCCGGAATCCTTTCTGCGGGAAATCGCAGTCGGCAGCGATATCGAACTCGGCGAACAGTTCGCCGTGGGCATGGTCTTCGTGGCATCCGAGCGCCGAGTAGAGCAACGCGCAGCGCTCGATAAAAGCATCCAGGATCAGGGCCTTGAGGTTGCCGGCTGGCGCGAGGTGCCGATCGACCCGAAAGCATTGGGCGAGAAGGCCGTCGACACCCTGCCGATCATCGAGCAGGTATTCGTCAACGCCCCGTCGGACCTGTCGCGCGGTGATCTTGGCCGCCGCCTGTTCATGGCTCGTCGCAAGTGTGAGACCGAAATCGGCCCGGATGCCGGTTTTTATGTCGCCAGCCTGTCGGCCGAGACGATCTCTTACAAGGGCATGGTCATGCCCGAGTACCTGGCGCAGTTCTACCCCGACCTGGCCGACGAGCGGCTGACCACGTCCGCCGTGGTGTTTCATCAACGCTTTTCCACCAATACCCTGCCGCGCTGGGAACTGGCCCAGCCCTTCCGCATGCTGGCCCACAACGGCGAGATCAACACCATCCGCGGCAACCGCTACTGGGCCAGGGCCAGGCGCAAGCTACTGGCCTCGCCATTGCTTGAGGAAATGGGCGAACTGGCCGAGCCGGTCGCCATGCACGGCTCCGACTCCGGCTCGCTCGACAACATGGTCGAATTGCTGGTCACCGGCGGCATGCCGCTGCCCCAGGCGGTGCGCATTCTCATGCCGCCGGCCTGGCAGACAGCCGACAATCTCGATGCCGACCTGCGCGCCTTCTACGAGTTCTTCACCTTTCACCAGGAGGGCTGGGACGGCCCGGCCGGGCTGGTGATGTGCGACGGACGTTTCGCCGTGTGCGCGCTGGACCGCAACGGGCTGAGGCCGGCACGCTGGGCGCTGACCACGGACCGCCGCCTGATCGTCGCCTCCGAGACCGGCGTGGTCGACCTGGCAACCGATGAGGTCAAGGCACGCGGCCGACTCGGACCGGGCCAGTTGCTGGTTGCCGACATCGAGTCCGGTGAATTGCTCGATCACCGCGCCGTCGATGACCAGTTGAAGAACCTGCACCCCTGGCAGGACTGGCTGAAATCCGGCGTCAAGTACCTCGACTCCGAACTGGTCGACGTGCACATGGCGGCCGAACCGTTCGACAAGGACACCCTGGCGACCTACCAGAAGATGTTCAACCTGTCGCGCGAGGAACGGCGCGATGTCGTCCAGGTGCTGGCCCGCACCCAGGCCGAGGCGATCGGCTCCATGGGCGACGACACGCCCATGCCGGTACTGTCGACAAGAGTCCGTTCACCCTACGACTGCTTTCGCCAGCAGTTCGCGCAGGTGACCAATCCGCCCATCGACTCCCTGCGCGAAAGAATCGTGATGTCGCTGGAAACCGGCATTGGCCGCAAGGGCAACGTCTTCACGCCCGGCCCCGACCTGGCCGACCGCGTGGTGCTCAACTCGCCGGTTCTGAGCCAGCGCAAGCTCAGGCAGTTGATCAACACCCCGCAGCTGGGTGTGCCCTCGGAATTTATTGATCTCAATTACCCCGAAGATACGCCGCTGGACCAGGCCATTGAAGATCTGTGCCGCAAAGCCAGTGCGGCGGTCGACAACGGCAAGCTGGTGTTGCTGGTCTCCGATCGCTATCTCAAGCCCGGCCACCTGCCGGTACATGCTCTGCTGGCCACCGGCGCGATCCATCACCACCTGCTCGAGACCGGCCAGCGCCCGCTGTGCAACCTGCTCGTCGAGACCGGCACCGCGCGCGACCCGCACCACTTCGCCTGCCTGATCGGCTTCGGCGCCACCGCGGTCTACCCCTACCTCGTCTACCAGAGCCTGCATGCCATGGTCGAGGCCGGCGAGATCGAGAACCCGGAGAACCGGGTGCTGGAACTGGGTCGGAACTACCGCCGCGGCATTCGCAAGGGCCTGTACAAGATCCTGTCGAAGATGGGCATTTCCACCATCGGCTCGTACCGCGGGTCGCAATTGTTCGAGATCATCGGCATGGCCGACGAAGTGGTCGACAAGTGCTTCCCGGGAGCGGTCAGCCGCATCCAGGGCACGGATTTTTCCGACCTGCACGCCGACCAGAAATCCCTGGCGCGCTGGGCCTGGAACAAGACCGTACCGATCGAGCACGGCGGACTGTACCGCTACGTGCACG